>PNOQ01000051.1 GCA_013824915.1 Nanoarchaeum sp.
CAGTTATTTCTTTTCCATCAAGAAATTCTTGATCATAGTCTTTCATGTTATCTTGATATTTTTTTGCTAACTCTCTTTGTTTTTCGGTTGTATACTGCGCGTTATCTAACATATAAACAAACGAATTTGAACTATTTGCTGTTAAATCATGATGTCTTTCGAGATGGGCTTTAGAAGTGATGTATATTGCTCTTGTATCTAACCCTTTAGAATCCATTGCCATTAAAAAACTTGGTTGAGTTCTATCAAATATTTCTATACTTCTTGCTATATCTTCTTGAGTTAATAACGGATGTGGTAAAAATAAACAAATCCTACCTTCATGTTCAGTATATGCTCCCAATGTTTCCCAAAATTGTTTTTCCATTATCTCTCCTTTATTTCAAAATCTAATTTTATTTTATTATTTTTTAATAAGTATTCTGCAAAATCAAAATCTGCAGGCGAGTCTATATTCACTAATCTTTCGTTCGGTAAAATTAAGGCTCCGCATTTTTTACCATATCTATTGTTTTCTTTAACTAATGTATTGTACAATATAGCATAAATCGCTCCATTTAACCAATAATATTTGCCTGGCAAAAGTTGTCTAACATAATATCTGTCTGATTCTAATATTTTGTTGATCATTCCTGTCTCTTTTACAACAGATTCTAATTCACCATTTATAACTTTTTTAATTCTATATGGATGAAAATGGCCGGGCGTTTCAGATACGGATACAACAGAAGAATAACCACCTGATTTTAATAATGTTATAGATTCATCTATATCTTTACTTAATCTGAACGGGCAAGTACATTGAGTTAAAATTACAACATCAGGTTTATAATTCTCTTTTTTTTCTAATTCTTCTAAAACATGTTTCAATGCTTCTTCTGCTCTGCTGTTATCTTGTGCTAATTCAGATGGTCGCATCATTACTTCTGCGCCATATTTTTTAGAAATTTCTGCGATTTCATTATCGTCAGTTGAAACTATAGTTCTAGTTACTAATTTTGAGTTCAAAGAACAGGCTATTGCGTATGTAACAAGTGGTTTACCACCAAGTTCTTTCAAATTTTTTCTTATTACTCCTTTAGACCCACCCCTTGCAGGGATTATAGACAATACATTCATGATTCGAATAATAAAAAACCATTTATAAAACATATGAATCTTAATTCTTTAAGTCTTGATTAATCAGATTTGCTGTGTATTTCACACCATCTAATGTACCATATTTTCTCATAATTTCTGTCTTATAATTTTGGATATTTTTTAGCTTGGATTTTGCTAATCTTAAATTTTCTTCAAACGATAGTGAACTGTCATAAACTTGTACTAAATCTAATCTTTTAAATCTTTGAATATTGAAATATATCTCAAAGTCATCTCCTTTTTGATAAGGTAATATAACCAATGGCTTTTCCGCTAATAACGAATCTGAAACAGTTCCTAAACCTGCCCTAGTTATTACTGCTTCTATATTTTTGTTTGTTGTAATTTTTGGGTTATGTTCCCTTGAATCATATACTCTCAAACCTTTTATCTCGGGTAAATTATTTGTTAAATTTTCGATGCCAGAATTGTAAACATAAACCCCAGGGTTTAAATTTTCTAAGTTTTCTCCCATTTTTTCTACTATAAAAGGTACACCTATTTGTGGTTCTTTTAAGTCTAGTATATGTGGCTCTGAAACAAATAATCTTCTTTGTGAGTCTTCAATATGTTTTGATATCTTTATAGAATCCTTACCTAAACTATTATTGACTAAACCATTTAATATTGCTTCTCTTATGAACTCAGAAAATAATCCCATGGTGACACAATAAGATCTTGGTAAACCTGAAGAGATTCTCTGATTCCTTCCTATTTCGAGTTGAATATCATATTCTCTTTGTAGTTCTTTTACTCTGTTTCTAAATTTTTTTTCTATCCTGTCGTAATTATCCAATATAAATCGAAGATTTTCTTGATAGTCTTCTCCTTTGTAGAATATTTCATTTAATAAATCTCCCAAGTCTTTGTCAAATATAACTAATTCTTGAACTTCTTTATATTTTTCTTCACTTAGAATTCCTCTTTGTTTTTTTTCATTTATTAGTGGACTTATTATTCTGTATGGTGAATTGCCTTCTAAAGTAATAATATGATTTAATTCTTTAGCAACATCTAATGATCTTAAAAATGGGCCGTGGCCATATGCAAAGTTGAGTAAAATTGCTTTTTCCATTTTAGTAAGAAATCTTTTTTTGTACTATGTTTTTTAATTCTATTTTTGATAAAATGTCTGCAATTTTTTTTCCAGAATCACCAGTTCCATATAAATACTCACATTCTAATTTTCCTTTGCTTAAACATTTTAAAATTGCTTCTTTTATTTCTTCTTTATTATGATTTACATCTATGACATTCTTTCCACGTTCTCTATCTTTTTGTCTTGTTCCAACATTTATTACTGGTGTTCCAAAAACATGAGATTCTCTTATTCCACTACTAGAATTACCTATTAAACAATCGCAATGAGCAAGTAATTTTATATATGTAGCAAAGGGTAAATTTTTGAATTTTTTTATCACTACACTTTTTTCTTTTGTTTTATAACCATGTTCAAGTATTGCTTGTACCATATCTGCTGAACCTGCGTCAGGATTAGGATATAATAACACTGTTTGTATGCCTGTTTCTTGTATAGCTTCTAATGTGTTATACATTTGTTCATATGATGATTCAAATTCTGTTGTAACTGGATGTTGTGCAACTAACAAGAATGGCTTTTTTGAATCAAACTTTTCTAAATATTTTATTTCTTTGATGTCTTCTTTTTTGCCTAAATCAAATTTTAAGATTTCATCCATTGATGGGCAACCAACATTATAAACATGTGAAGGATTTTCTCCCATTTTTATTATTCTCTTTGCGCTTTGTTCTGTTGATGGAAAGTGAATATGTGCAAATTTGGTTATAGCATGTCTAATACTTTCATCTATGGTGCCACTAACTTCACCACCTTGTATATGTGCTAAAGGAATATTCATTAATGATGCTGAAATCGCAACCGATAGCATTTCAAATCTGTCTCCTACAATTAAAACAATATCTGGTTTTAGATTATCTAAAAGAGTTGTTATTTCTAATATACCTAGACCAACAGATTTAGTCATAGAATGCGGATCTTCTCCTTCTACAACCATTCGTGCTATAGCATTTATTTCAAAGCCATCTTTTTTTATTATTTCAATTGTTTTTCCATAATCTCCAAGTAAATGTGCTGCTGCGACAACTAATTGTAATTCTAATTCTGGATGATTCTTAATAGCACTAAGAACACTTTTCAATTTGGTATAGTCCGATCTATATCCACTTACGACGCATATTTTTCTGATGTTGTATCACCCCATTTCAATTGGGTATCTTTTTCTATATCTCTTGTTGCATATCTACCTATAACTTCGTCTAAACTTTCTGCTTTTATCTCTCCAGTTCCGGGTCTTTTTACCCACAGATTATCCATACTAAATAATTCTCCACGAGGGATATATGCTGTTGAAACTACACAAGAATATGCAAAGTCTATAGTTACTTGTTCTTCAGGTAGTATTTCCTTTTTTCCGCCTAATGCTTCATGTATTGCTCTACTACCTTTGATTAATTCTTCTAATTCAGTAGGATCTACCGAAATTGGTACGTCCGGACCAGGCCATCTTCTATCTGAAGTAAAATGTTTTTCTAATATTGATGCACCAAATGGAATTGCACCTAAACAAGTATAAATTCCTAAAGAATGATCACTTAAACCTAAAACTGCGTTTGGAAATTTTTCCCGCATATCATTTAAAGCTCCAAGTCTAACTTTATTATACGGAGTAGGGTACATAGAAGTACAATGTAATAATGCATATTGTATATCATTTTCTTCTAAGATTTTCACACTTTTTGAAACATTATCTAAACTATTCATCCCTGTACTCAAGATTATTGGTTTTTTGAAAGACGCAATATGTTTTATTAACGGATAACTATTACACTCTCCAGAACCAATTTTGAATGCAGAAACACCCATTTCGTGCAATCTATCTGCTGCAGCTCGTGAAAAAGGAGTACATAAATAAATCATGCCTAAACTTTCAACTAATCTTTTTGTTTCAATTTCTTCTTCTTGTGTTAATGCGCATCTTTCCATTATATCATAAATGGATTCTTTTGCATTACCTGGGATAACTTTTCTTGCTTCAGGTATCATTTCATCTTCTACTACATGTGATTGAAATTTAACACATTCTGCACCTACATGATAAGCATCTAAAATCATCCTTTTTGCTTTAGCAATATTTCCTTCGTGGTTTATTCCTATTTCTGCTATTACTAACGGAGAAAATTCTTCACCAATTTTTCTATCACCTATTTTAATGAAAGGTTTTACCAAGCAGTCCAACCTCCATCAACCACCAAATTTGCCCCAGTCATATATCTAGACGCATCTGAAGCTAAAAATAAAATTGCTCCGTTATAATCTGTTTTTTCAGCCATTCTTCCTAGAGGAGTACGTTTACAGTATTCTTCTACAAAAGTTGGGTCTTGATTTGGATCAGAAACTCCACCAGGAGTTAAAGTGTTTACTCTTATTCCGTGTGGTCCAAGTAATGTTGCTAAGTATCTTGTGAAGTTTAATACTCCCGATTTTGTTGTTGCATATCCTGCAGGTTTAACAAATCCTTTTCCAGTTTCTGGATGTCTCATTTCTCTGTAAACTCTTTGATCAGGAGAAACTAAACCATATGTCGATGCAATATTTATTATTGATCCACTTTTTTCAGGTTTCATTAATTTTGCCGCTTCTTGACTACATAAAAACATACCTGTCAAATCTACATCTAAACTTCTTTGCCATAATTCTAAGGGATAATCTTCAAAATCTACAAAGTTGCTTCCTTTACTTTCTGCTGGGCAATTAAATGCTGCATTATTAATTAGAACATCTAATCTTCCGAAATGATTATTTATTTTTTCAAACATACTTTTTACTTCTTCTTTTTTTGAAATATCTGTTTTGATACCTAACATATCATTACAATATGCCGTCTCTAATATTATTGCTGTATCTTGACATCTTTCTTCGTTTAAATCTGAAATTATTACGTTAGCACCAGCTCTTGCTAAAGTACTAGAATATTGTGTTCCTAACAATCCAGTAGCACCAGTAATTAATACTACTTTTCCTTTCATACTAAAAATGTCTTCTAATGATCTGCTCATTTTATTTCTATTCTCCTACCCTCTTTGGAAGATTGTTTTATTGCATCAACAACTTTCATAACATGAATAACTTCTTCTTTTTGCACCTTTGGAATTTCTTTTCCATTTATAGAGTTTATGAAATTCAATAACTCTGCTTGATACATTTCATTTCTTTGATATCTAGGTTTTATATCGGTTAATCTGCCAGCTCCTGAATAAATGTCTAAGGTGTTAGTAGCATAATTCCATATTATTTTACCGTTTTCTCCAGTAATTTCACAAGTTCTTTTTAATGGTCTTTGTATACAATCCAAATGTAACTCGATTAATGCGCCATCTTTGGATCTCATTAAAGCTGATGTAGTATCTTCAACATCCATTTCTAAGCTACTTAATTTTCTAGAATCTGCCATCACTGATTCTATACCATTAAATAACCAATTTGCATAATCTATTTCATGTATTAATGTTAAAGTTATTCCTCCACCTAGGTCTTTTCTGGCTGCATAACCTAATCTATAATCTTCACCTGGGTGCCAGTCTGGTAAATATTGTCCAACTTCTATTCTTCCAAATAAAGGTTTACCGATAATTCCTCTATCTAATGTTTCTTTTATTTTAATTAGATGTGGATGATATCTAAAATTAAAAGCTAAAAATCCGACTTTATCATTTTTTTCTAATATAGAATACAATGCTTCAACACCGTCTAAGTTGTGTGAGATTGGTTTTTCTATAAACAAATGACATCCTTCTTGTGCTGCCCTTAATGAGATTGGCATGTGTAAACTTGTAGGATTTGTGACAAAAACTGTGTCAGGTTTTTCTTTTAATGCATCTTCTAAATTTGTATATGATTTTATACCATACTTTTGATCTAATTCTTCTAAATTAGAATTATTTGTTCGATAAGCTATTATTTCATCATTAGGATATAATGCTCTTATATTCTGTAAATGTCTTTGTCCTATTGATCCTAAACCACTAATTAGATGTTTCATTTTTCATCATAAACTCCACTAATTTTATATCTTCTTTAGTATCTACATCTAGAAATTTATCACTGCTTAAGATAAATGGTAATATATTATCTCCGTATAAATCTCCTTTTTTCATTATTGTATCGTATTTTAGAACATAGATGTATCCATTTTGCCAGTAAACTTTATCTAATAACTGTCTTGGTGTTCCAGCAGTAAAGCTGTTTGCTTCTATAAATGGTTTAAGATAATTATCTCTCAATTTCCACATTTTGTATGGAGTTTGAAAAGGTTCTATTACTGCTCTTACAGAATCTGCTTTTTTATCTTGTATTAATAACTGGATTGCAGAATCAACTTCTTCAGGTTTTCTTAACGGGAAAGTTGGTTCCAATAAAACTATAATATCTGGTTGATAGTTCTCTTTTTTTAATTCTTCCAAAACATGTTTTAATACTGGGAAAGTTGGTGTTTTATCTTGTGCTAATTCAGATGGTCGCATCATTACTTCTGCGCCATATTTTTTAGAAATTTCTGCGATTTCATTATCGTCAGTTGAAACTATAATTCTTTCTATTAATTCACTCTTTTTGGCAACATCTATTGAATAATAAATCAATGGTTTTCCATTGACAGAAACTATATTCTTTCTTGGGATTCCTTTAGATCCGCCCCTTGCCGGTATTATTGCGAGAACTTTCATTTTCATTTATTCTTTCTATTATACTGTTAGCAACTTTTTCAAAGTTACCTTTTTTTAGAAAGTTTTCTATAACTCCTTTATAGACTAAAATATAACCTTCTTTTGGTGTTTTCAAATAGGTATTCATAAACCTTATTAATGTCTCTTCCTGTATTTTATTGCTTGTTAATACTAATTTTATCGTCTCTGGTAATTTGTATAAGTCTTTAACTTCCCAAGTTAAATTGGACCTTGCATAAAATGGATCTCCTAAGGTTATAACTTGTTTTTTGTGTAGCAATCCTTCAAGACCTACTGTAGAACTTATACAGATTATACCTGAAGCGTTATTTATTATATCATGACTATTAGTGGTAGGTTTTATTAATTTAACATTTGGTAATTTTTTTAAATTTTTTAAAACTCTTAAATATGTGCCGCCTATGTTATTGGGATGTGATTTAACATACAATTTATAACCTGCAGGCATACATTTTGAGATATATTCTATTAATGTGAATTGATTAGTATAATGTGGAGTTCTTACTATTAATTGTGCATCATTATCTATATGTAATGGGAAGTAAAAATATTTATCATTTTGTTTGGGTTCATAATAATAAAATCTTTCTATGTTTTTTCTTAAAATCTTAGCAAATTCTTTTTTTCCAATTGCAAATAACTGGGCGTATGGATTGTTAAATTTTTCTACAAAAATATTAAGATATATTCTTCTTATAAAATATGAAATATTTGAAAAATCTAAACCTAACTTTCTATTTATGCCTATATATGATCCTTTTTTTTCAATTACTATTGAATCAATATATTCTTTTGTTTTTTTAATTTCTTCTTCGGTTAACTTTTTATTTTTACTTTTTTCCCATTTTTCATTTAATTCATCTATTTGGCCGAAGATGTCTTTATTCAATAAAAAGTGTTCATTGATTAATGGGCTTATTTGGAAATTAAAATATGTTACGTTAAACTTTTTTGAAACATAATATGGGACTACACTTACAAATCTTTCAATACCACCTATTATATAATCAACTTGATTATTTTTAAGAAAATCTTCCCAAAATAAAAAATGTTTGATTAGACCTATCTCTGCTTTTTTTTGTCCTAGCCTTTTGTAATCTATATCGAATGAAATAAGTAAATTTGGACTTAAAGTATTATATTTTTGTTCAAAATGTTTTAAGTATTCTTGTCTTCTTTTTTGAATCTGATGTTTTTTGAATTCATCTATTAAATAAATACATTTCAATTTTTTGCTTTTTAAAAAACGTTCCGATTCTTTTGAATATGTAAGATAAATTATATTATATCCTTTTTTAGATAGTTCATTACCGAATGCATAATTCCTTTTAGCCACATCTATGAATGTGTCTATTAAAACGAGATTCATTTTTTCTTTGCAATTACAAATATAGTTCTACCTAATCTACTTGGGAATAATCTTAGTAAGAACCACATTATTTTACCACCTAAATTTGTTGATTTCCAGTTTATTGCATGGATTATCTTAATCTTTACAACTTTAAACCCATTGGATTCTAATAAATATTTTATTGTATCTGTAGTATGATAATGTGTGTGATATTGGTTTACTCTTGGTTTTCTCCATATTAATGTTTGTAACATAAAGTCTAAACACATAGCATTGGGTGTAGTAACTAAGAATAATCCATCGTCTTTTAAGTGAGCATGAACGTTGTCTAAGTATGTTTTTAAGTTTGAAATATGTTCAATATTTTCTTCAGAAATAACTGTATCAAATTTTTGTTTTAAATTGTATTTTTCTTGTGCATCTTGTGTTTTTACATCAAAACCTTGTGATACTAACTCTTTTACGCCTTGTTCATTTATGTCTATTCCTACAAGTTTGTTTGCTTTTTTCTTTAATCTTGCAAATATAAAATCATGACCTCCAAAAACATCATTTTCGCCCATACCTACGCAACCGATTTCTAGAATGTCTCCTCTTGCGTACTTTAATGTTAAGGCTGCTCTGTTTCGGTATATTTTCATTTCGTTATGGGGAACTAACTAGCCTTTTTAACCTTTATTATTATGTCTTCTACACTAATTTTGTTGATAGAATTGTCGTTTTTGCTTATTTTTCCACGAATATTATAAGAAGGTGTTGTTTCTTTCCAGATATATTGACTATTTTTATTTAAAGGAGCTAAAATATTTGGGTTTGTTGGGCCAAATAAGCTTATAATATTATCATTTACGGCTGATGCTAAATGCATTGGTCCAGAATCATTGCATATTATTAGTTTACAGAATCTCATAATCTCTGCTGATTGTTGCAATGTTGTGTTTCCTATAGTTGATAAGACTGAGATTTCTTTTTGGATTTTATCATTTACTTCTTGATCTGTTGGCCCACCTATCAAAACTATTTGATTTCCTACTGAAAGTTGTTTTATTAGTTCAATAAAATTTTCTACAGGCCATATTTTTTCAGATAAAGATTGTGCAGGGTTTACTCCGCCACCAGGGCAGATTCCTATTGGTCTTCTTAAGTTATTCTTTCTAAAAAAATCTTTTGCATATTTTTTATCTTCTTCTGTTGTGAAGATATCTAATTTTATATCATTGTAATCAGCTGGTTTTATTGTATTTAACAAATCTAAATAATAAATTATTTCATGTTTATCTTGTGTATAATCTACTTTTTTTGTTAAGGACTTTCCTTCGTTTTCTCTATTAAAACCTATTCTTTCTTTTATTCCAAATAATTTTGCAGTTATGTTAAATGCTTTATGCTTATCTAATACGAAAATTAAATCGTATTTGTTTTTTCTTATTTTATTTATTAAAATTAAATATTTTATAATATTTTTATTTATGAATAATTTTTCGTCAAGTTTTATTACATTATTTATGTAATTATTATTTATTAATACTTTTGAAGCTGAGTTTCCAACTAGATAGTCTATTTGTGCATCTGGGAAATTTTTCCTTGTTTGTCTTATCAATGGAGTTGTCATCAAAACATCTCCAATTGCGCCAATCTTAAAAAATAATATTTTCATTTTATTAATTTTTCAACTTCTTCGAAAACCTCATTTGTTGTTATATTTAATATTGATGTATTATTCTTTGGGAATTTACCTTTTGCGTTCTCTATCATCTTTTGTCCTTTATTCGGATGGAATATTGATACATTATTCTTACCATATGGTGCCCATATTGTTGGAGTATTAGGACCAAATAAACCTATCACTTTACATCCTTGAGCTGCTGCAATATGCATTGGGCCGGTATCATTGCTTATAAAAATATTACATTGTTTGATTACGTAAAAAGCTTTCTTTATATCATCTGTGTATGCATAAGATTTATTTTTCATTAATTTCTGAATAGATTCTATTTCATTTTTTTCTTTGGGACTGCCAAAGAATACAATTTTTATCTTGTGTTTATCTATGATTTTATCTGCTAATTCTGCAAACCTTTCTTTTGGCCAAGATCTTGTATATTTTGCAGTTTCTCCACTGCCAGCACAGATACCTATTATTTTATCTTTTGTAAATGTGTTATCTTCAATGGATTTTAGTTCGATTAACTTATCGTAATTTGGTTCTATTTCTAGATATTTTACAAAATCGAAATATATTTTTGAGATATGTTTTGTTCTATCAAACAAAACTGTCTTAGTATATACATTTCTTCTTGATTTAATATTTGAAAATCCAATTCTTTGTTTTCCTAAATAATAAGATAACATTGTGCTGAACTTGAAATAAGGTTCAAAGTCTAGAACTAAATCATATTTTCTGAAAAGTTTTATTAAACTCTTTTTATTTGAAAAATTTATTATTTTGTCTATAAACTCTTGACCTTCATAAACTGCTTTATTGTTATCTGAAACTATTATATCTATTTTACAATCTGGAAAATTATCTTTTATAGATTTTATTGCAGGTAAACTATTAACTGAGTCGCCTAATGCCCAAACTTTTATTATTGCAATATGTTTTGGTTTTCTGATTTTTGTTTTTCTTGAAAAGATAGATAGAACTAGGCAAGTAGGAATTCCAATAATTTTATCTAGCTTTCTTATTAGTGGTATGTTCATTTTTTATTGCTATAGACCTAACTATCTTTGTTATTCTTCTTTCTGTGTTTTCTAGTTTTGCGTATAACCTGAATATTAAATAAGATAATACTATTATTCCAGCATATACACCTAAATCAATTCCTCTCTGAACTCCAAATTTATTTGCAAAGATTTGAATCATATTTGGGAATATACCTACTAAAACTATTGCTAACCAAAATAGTATCCAGAATATAGATTCTAAAGCGGAAAGATTTTTATTTTTTATATTTATGAAAACTCTACTTAATGCGAATAAACTAAACACCAATATTAATATCTGTATTACTTCCATTTTATCCTCCAAGCTTTGCCATTATCATTTTAAATAGTATTCTTATTGCATTACTATTCTTTTGGCCTTTTTTTAATGTTTCTTCTGAATATTTTATTATTACTGGAACTTCTTTGTATCTTAACTTTTTGTTTTTTATCTGTTCTAATATTTCAGATGCATGTTCCATTCCATCGCCTTTGATTCTTATTCTTTGGGCTGCATCTCTTGACATTACTCTAAAACCATTATGAACATCGGTTAGCTTTATACCATACATGGCTCTAATTATTAACTTTCCGCCGTTTAGAACTATTCTTCTTGACCTTGGAATTTTTTGCTTGCTTAAAAATCTAGAGCCTAAACAGATGTCTGCTTGTTTGTTGATTATTGGTAAGACTAAATCTTTAATTTGTTCTGGGTCATGTTGGCCATCTGCATCAAAGTGAACTATTATGTCTGCTTTGTTTAATAGTGCAAAATCTACACCTGTTTGTAAAGCTGCACCTTGACCACGGTTGATTATATGTTTTAATGTGTGAACATTTTCACTTTTAGCTATTTCATATGTTTTGTCTTTAGAACCATCATCAACTACTACTATGTTTTCATATCCGTTTGATTTTAGACCTTGTATAACACTAGCTATGTTGTTTTCTTCATTATATGCAGGTATTACTATGAATGTATTCATTGTTTTGAGACAAAAGTATTGTTTATAAAAATTATGATTTGGAGTATTACTCAATTTTTCCTGTCAATAAACCGTTTCTAGTTTCATCCCAATAAATTGTTCTTGGGGTTTCTTTGCTAATTATACTTCTCCCTACAATTTCTTCTAAAATTCCGTTAGAAAATATAGGGACTCCTTTTTTTATCATATCTGCAATTGTTGGATCATTGATTGTACTCTTATGTGAGATTTCCCCAATCCCTCTGTATGTAACATTTATTCCACCTTCGGTCATTACTGGAACAGAATCTCTATAATCCATGCCTACCATTACAGTTGTTGGGTCCAAACTTTTTTCTGAATAACATTTTCCACTTTCAGTAATTACTAAAAAATCGGCATATTTTGGTTTTATTACTTCTTTCCTTATTCTTGTTACTTTTGGTCCAGCTACAAAGTATTTTCTTCGTTCAAATCCTTCTTCTCTGAACCCAGGATGTTGTACGGAATCACCGAAACAGATTATCTCAAATATATCTTTTAATGGAACCTCTGTTCTGTTTATTTTCCAACCTGTGGCTAGTTTGTATAAATCTGTTAAATTAATAAAAAATTGAGAAGTACCAGCATTTCCATCTAAAGTATTAACTAATCCATTAGGCAAATAAAGTTTTCCTAATTTGTTTTTTTCGAAATATTTTGTAAAATATTCCATTGATAAATCTGTTCTGATCATTTTTTGATTTTTCCCTTATCTATTTTTTATATCACTTAATTTATATTTACGTGAATTAAATGTTTATTCATCCCCAAATTCTTTTTTTCTTGGGTTTTGGAGTATTATCTGTAAATTCTACTAATTCGGGAGAAATCCCTCTTGCCCAATAGGAATCACCTTCATTTTTAAACCCTATCCTTTTTTTGCCTTGTGAGAATATAATTAATTGTCTTAATGAGTCTACATAATCTTTGGAATCTTTCAAAAAATTATTTAGTTCAGGATATTTGCTATTAGCTGGGAACATCATTTCTCTAATATGATTACAACTTCCAGATAAATTTTGACATGCAAATTTCAATCTTATCATATTTTCTTCTTTGTAACAGTCTTTTATTGCATTGTTCATTCTATCAATCTCGACCCTTAATCTTTCATTCGGTTCTCCAGATTCAACGGAATCCAATCCTTTATTTATTTCTGCTACATATAACTTTATGAAATCTTTAAGCCATTGATGACTTGATTGAACAGTATTTACTAAATTCTTAGTATCATAAACTCCTAAATTTACATCTCCACTTAATTTACCTCTACTTTGACCCGAACTTTCATAAGGGATTAAGCCAAGGATTGTTCCACCAGATTGTGTTTCTGCTTCACTATTACCATCAAATTGTCCTCTTATGTGTTGAATCGCATACTCAAGTGTTTCTTGTATACCTTCTTGAAATTCTACTAAATCATGTTGTAAAGAATAAATACCGTCTGCGACAGCTATATAAGGTTCCACGTTTGAGACAAGTCCTTCTAAACCTCTTAAATCTTCAACAGCTACAATTCTTCTATTAGTACTTGGAAGGCCCACAATGTCTGTAGATTTTTTGTAAACGCTGTAAAGATGAGACGCTTTTTCTATTGATTGAATTTGTGGTATTTCAGTTGACATTTAAATAGGAACAAACAACAAATTTATAAATCTTTTGTTTTAGTACTACTTACTGGTTGTATTTCTGAGAAATCGCTATAAAACCTATGCCTATTGGGAATTTAGCTCCTTTTGAGATTATCCAATTCTCGAATTTCATATAATTTAGTAATATTTTATTAGTCCATTTAGGAGTGTATTCTAAGCTATTTTTCTTCTTTTTTCTGTTTTTTTGAATTAGGAAGATTAGACTGGCAGGTAAAAAGAATAAGAAGTATCTATAGCTTAAGTATTTTATTTTTAGCCCAGAGGCATTTATTATTTTTTTAAGTCTTTTTTTAGAATATCTACGTTTGTGCATAGCTAATTCATCATCTTTACTCCAAAGAAATTTGAATGCAGGAGTTGTTATTATTAATATTCCATCTTCTTTGAGGTATTTTTTAAAATTATTTATTGTTTCTCCATCATTATCAATATGTTCGATTAATTCTATTGCTACAATCAAATCAAAATGATTTTCGTATCCTAATGAGTTAATATCTTTTAATTCTAAACTTTTGTAATCTAATTTTTTACATTCTTCTAATGCGGTATTACTCAAATCTACACCATGAACTTCTCCAAATTTAGATAGAGCTTTAAAATTAAAACCTGTGCCACAACCTGCATCTAATATTTTCAAATCTTTTTTATTTTTAAAATATTTTTTTATTATTCTTTCTAGTAAATCTTGCCTTGACTTTATATACCAAAAATCCTTCTCAAATTTTGAGTAAACTTCGAAATTATATTCTTCCATGTTATAACTTTGTCCCAGAAGCTCTCCAACTTACTTTCTTATAATGATCTATAAAAACATCTTTAAATTCTTCTTTATTGAACCATCTTTCAACTTGGTCTTTTGTTATGAAATTCGTTGTTGGTGCATTTAATTTATCAAATACATTAAGATAATTTCTATGGAATGATAATTTCCGCCAATTTTGGAAATATTCGTAATACGGTAAAAATTTGAATAATGGGATTAGATATATTGTGTAGATAGGTAAATACATTAGGCCTGTGAATATCTTTCCTGTTGTGACTAATGCTTTTTTTGGCATTTTCAAAAATATATGTTTCTTTAATGGTTCTAAGATTGCCCAATTGAGATAGTTACCTTCTTTTGAGTACACCCAAAGGATTAATTTACCATTTGGTTTAACAAAAGTTTTTATATTTTTTACTGAATCATCTGGGCTATCTGTATGTTGTAAAACTCCAACTGAATATACAAAATCATATTTTTCCGGGATTTCTATCTTTGCTAAATCTCCTTCATAGAATTTTATTTTTTTATTATCTTTAAACTTAGTATTCATTATCTCTGCTGTGTTTAAGTCTATACCTGCGCATTCTTTCGCAAATTGTGAAACTAATAGTAAATGGTCACCCGAGCCACAACCACAGTCTAAAACTGTTTTTTCTTTGAAATCTTCTAATTTATTTGGATGTATCCAATCTTTGAATAGAAATTCACCTGTTTGTTCGTAATTTTCCCATTGATAGGTCCATTCTTGTTGTTTTTTTTGCATTTTATTTACCTTGAATGTATAATTTATGCCAAGTGTTGAATGTTGCTAAACTCCATAGCTGTCTAGAGTAATAAAGTGGAGATTTTTTATAGTTTTTAATTATTTCCTCTACTTTTGTTTTGTTAAAGTATACTGAATCTTTACTTAATAGTTCATTTTCAAAAAATTCTTTTAATCCTTGAGACATCCATTGGTCTAATGGAACTTGGAAAGGTTGTTTTTTTCTATAAACTATTTCTTTAGGTAATAAATCTTGATATGCTTTTTTTAATATGTATTTTGTTGTGGAACCATTTATCTTTAAATTTACTGGAATTTTCATAGATAGTTCTATTAATCTATGGTCTAAAAATGGAACTCTACATTCTAATGAGTGTGCCATAGCCATTTTGTCTGGTTTCATAAGCAAATTTTCAGGCAAATAATTTTTTAAGTCATGAAGTATCATTTGATTTTCTAAGTGTTTTGATTTTTTGAAACTATTTGAAATATTGTTTATTAATTCTTCATCATTGGTGTAATTTTTTAATAATTCTTTTTTTTCTGTTTCATCAAATATTGATATTACGTCTAAAAATGATTTTGGTTTATTATTTTTGAAATCTTTTATTGCTAAATTTAAACGTTTTATTCCGGCTTCTTTGTTTTCGCCTGCATATCTGTAATATTTATTTATCAATGATTTTGGTGCTAGTTTTATTCCTGCTGAAATTGAATGTTTAGTTAAACAGTATGGGAGTTTTGAAGTTTTTTTAATAATATTCATAAATTTATATTGATCATAACCACAAAATAATTCATCTGCTCCGTCACCAGTTAAAATAACTTTTACATTTTTTGTTGCGTGTTCAGATAAAATATATACAGGTACTATTGCTGGATCTGCTATAGGTTCATCTAAATGCCAAATAATTTTTTCAAATATTTTTGTAACATCTGGCGAAACAACAATTTCTTTGTGATTTGTTTTGAACTTTTCTGAGACTATTTTTGCATAGTTTGATTCATTACCAACTTCATCATTTGCAAAAGTTATAGAAAATGTGTTAACTGTTGAGTTTTTACTTAAAATTCCGGTTATTATGCTTGAATCTAAACCACCACTTAAGTAAGTTCCAATTGGAACATCACTAATAGTCATTAATTCTACAGATTCTTCTAATAATTTTTTTATTTCTCCAATAAAATATTTCTCATCTTTATTTTGTATATCTTCTTTTATATCCCAGTATTGTTTTATTTCTAAATGGTTTGTTTTTAGATTATATTTTAAATAGTGCCCGGGTAATAGTCTTTTTATGTCTTTTATTATTGTTTTTCCTGTCGATATATATCTAAGACTTAAGTAATCATTTAATGCGGAATCATTGATTTCTTTATTTATTTCTTTATCTTGTAATATCGCTTTTATTTCTGAAGCGAAAATTAGTTTATTGTCTTTATTATAATAGTACAAAGGTTTTATGCCTATTCTGTCTCTAGCTATAAAAATAGTTTTGTTTTTTGAATCGTATATTGCAAATGCAAACATACCGTTGAATAGTTCTAGGCAAGATTCTTTGTATTTATGATAAGCTTTTAGAATTACTTCTGTATCTGAGTTTGAATCAAATTTATATCCTTCTTTTTCTAGTTTAGTTCTTACTTCTTTAAAATTATAAACTTCACCATTATAGATCATTACTAAGTCTTCATATTCCATTGGTTGGTGACCTTTTTTACTTAAGTCTATGATAGAAAGTCTTTTGTGGCCCAATGTAAGGTTTTTGTCATTATAAACTCCTTCATCATTTGGGCCCCTATGTTTAATTGAATCTAGCATATTCTTGCATAGTTTCTTGTCTTCCCAATTAAAACCTAATATTCCACACATTTTAACCTACTATAAAGATAATACCAATTAATATTAAAATTATCCCTATAAATTCTTTTGATTTAACTTTTTCTTTTAATATATACTTTGAAAATATCATAACCCATAAGTAAGATAGTGAAGTTATTGAGGAAACTAATGCGAGTTTGTCTAACTTTAAAGCATAAACACCAGATATCATTCCTATCCCGAAAAATAATATGCCTAGCAATATGTCTAATAATTTTTTATTTGAGAGATATATCTTTAGGTAAGTTACAGATAATGCTCCTGCAATACTTGCTATTATTCCTAATGTTATTGCTAATTGGTTCATTTTTTATATGATATTATGGTTATTCCTATTATTAGGAAGATAAAACCTACTAAGTTAATCACAGTTAGTGATTCTTTTAATACGAAATATGAAAGTAAGTATACCCAAGCTAAACTTAGAGATATGATTGGAAATGTTTTTGATAACTTTTCATTTTTTAATGAATATATTAAAGGAATTGCTGCAAGACAATAAGATAATATTCCCCAAACAAAAAACATGTTTATTTTTTCTGGTGAGTTTATAGCTATTTTGAACATTAATTGGCCTAATGCAATAAGTAATGATGCAAAAATTGTTAATATTAATATATTTTTCATTTTATTAAATATACTCTAGATATGGTCATGTTGTTTTCATCATATTTCCATACTTCTTCTAAATGAGAATCTAAACTTGCGTCCCATGGTTGTAAGAAATCTTTTCTTGTTGGTAGCACGAATAGTAAATCAAACTTTTTGTATTCATCTCCATTTAATGCTGGGTCAACCCATGTGTTTTGTGGGAAAAATTCGATATTATTACTAGTTAAAAACTCTCTATTTTCTACAGTGTCAAATAACACAATAGGATCGTATCTATTTATGATTCTACCTTGTTCATCTAAAATATAATCTGTTGAAATCCAGGAAATATCCCAATACAAATATTTTATATCATATTCTTCTAAATATTGTTGTCTTAGTTCTTCATTATTACTATAAAGGATTATTGCTGCTGCTTTCATTCTTGGTTCCATTTCCAAGAAAGGATCATTATGTGCGAGTCTACTGTTTAAGACTTTTCTACCTGTTAATGCATTTACTAAAAAGTTCAGTTCATTTGTACTAATAAAAACATCGTTAACTTCTGTGTTTTGAGTTACGTAATCTTCTAAGGCTAATGCGTTACTTGGTAATTCTACTTGGCCTTGTAAAGCCCACTTATCATTTTTTATGTAACTATTAAAAGAAGCTACGTTAAAAACAAGTATTACTATTAACAAAATAACTGGAACTATATTTTTGTGGAACAATTTTGTTTTTTTAGAAATATATGTTAGTCCTAAACATATTAAAATTATTTGAATTATAGGTATTAAGAAATCTGCTATTCTTACAGGGTATAAATCCATACCTATTAGTGGTCTAGTTACGAAATGATGTAATAATAAAACTAAACTTGTTATTAAAAATATATCAATGTAATGTTTCAAAGTATTTTTAGTTTTTATCATGAAAACAGAAATAATACCGATTATACATAGTATTGATGCAATTGCGCTTTGTACGTTAGCAAAGTAGAAAAATATGAACTTTAGCTTTCCTAAGAAAAAATCTTTTTGAACATCGAAACTACTGAAATCTTGATTGTTCCAGTTTAGATAATTTTCAGATGTTTGTCCGTGATAAACAAATATAGGTTTAAACCAATACAATTGTGCAATTAAGACACCTATTATAATTAGAATTAAAAATATATTAGTTAATAACTTTATTTCATCTTTTTCTTTTCTGTGAATATAAATAAAATATAAATAAGTTAATCCTATGAATATACTGCCCACTATAAATGCTACTCCGTGTGATAATGAACAAATACCATAGATTACTCCGGTTATTATAGCATAAGATTTCTTTTTTTCTTTAATAGTATAGTATAATGCTAAAAATAAAATTGGGAATAGTATGTATGTTGCTAATGCTGTATATTTTAGTATAACTGCTTCTTTTATTATTAATATCAAACTTGCTGCGATTAATGCAAATAATTTATTTTTGAATAGTTTGTAAGAAACAAAGAATAATACTAAAAATGAAATTAATGAAAGGAATGTTGAACTGATAAGCATTGACTTAATAGTGTCAAGACCGGTTAATAATGAGAATAGAACTATTACTAATGAATAAATTGGTAAATAAACGGGTAGACTACCTAGCACGTTAGAACCTGCGAATATACCTCCTCCATGTATTATATGATTAATGCTGCCTAATTGATAATATAAATCTCCACCTAGTAAAGGGGAAGGCAATTGTTTTAATTTTGAAATGTAGAATATTGCGCTTAGAAAATAAACCAAAGCAACAGCGATTACAATATAATTTAGTTTGTCTTGTCTTATTTTTTCAATTAACTTTTTCATAGTTTAGTTCTCTTTATTATTAAATCTGCAATTAAACCAAGTACAATTATTTGTATACCTGTTAATATCACCATAATTGAACCTGCACCTATATAATTGTTGTTGAATAAATCATAAATTGCTTTTATTAAACCTGCTAAAAATAAAAATATTCCTAATGGTGCTAGTATTCTTAGTGGTCTGAAATAAGTCATCATTCTTATTATTAAACTAATAAAATTTGCTGTATCTTTTATAGGTTTTATTGATGATTTACCTTCCCTTTTGTAATAATTTATTGGTATGAACTTAACATTGTAATCGTTAGTCATAGTTGCTAAAGTTATTGTTGTTGTAAATGAAAATCCTTCTGGAAATAAATTCCAATATCTTATTGCGATATCTTTTTTGAAAATTCTTAAACCTGAATTTAAGTCTGGTATTTTAGTTTGACTAATATGTTCTGCAAGTTTGTTTATCATGAACTTTGCGGGTCTTCTTACTAATGGTATTTTAGCGCCCTTTTTTGTTCTTGAACCTACAACCATATCATATTTATTCATGTGTGAGTATAACATTGGAATATCTTCTACAGGATAAGTTCCATCTGCATCTGTTATTGCAATAAACTCTCCAGAAGCTTCTTTTATACCAGTTTTTAATGAAGCACCATATCCTTTGTTTTTGTTATGGCCTATATGTTTTATTCCGGGAATATCATTTAGAATTAATCTCGTTTTATCTGTTGAACCATCATTAACAACAATTATCTCCGAACTATCTTTGATTTTTTTTTGAACTTCTTTCAACCTGTTTATTGTGTCAAGAATTGCTCCTTCTTCATTATAAACAGGAACTATTATGGATAATTTTACCATATTACTTTCCAAACATAAATATCAAATTGATTTAAACCACGTTCGTGTGTGTATAATTCAAAATGATCTAAACCTTCTCCATCGTAATAAAATAGTTTAGTAAACATACTGTCTATTAATTTTGGATCCATTAATACTGCTTTGTTTTGACTTGGTATGTATGCTACAGCTAATTCTTCAGATCCATTTTCTTGAACATATAAATCTGTATCAGTTCTGTAATATTTTAAGTCTAGTTTTCCACTATTTGTGTTTACACTAGCTTTATTATTTTCTAAATCTATTATTACACCGTTGTTACAATATAACGTGCTATTTATTTCACTACATGCTCCATCTCCTGCGTATGATGGGTATGGTGAAATCCATTGGTCTCCTAATTTATCAGATAAACCATTTACTTGTCTGTATGTTGATTCTGCTTCTTCTTTTGAATAGTTTAATTTTTCTTGTAATATTCTAATTGAATCTTCTTTTGTATTTTGTTTTATTGTATTATACGCGTATGCTTTCTCGAAATCCCATGAACCGAAATGAGCCCATACTCCACCTTTTGAAACCATATCTTCAGAAGTTATGAAATATTGTTCTCTTTGTTCACAGAACATTTTATCTAAAACATCATCTGGATTTCCTATGTGCTCTGCTAATACTTTTCTTGCTTCTTCTTTATCATTTAAAGGTAAAGCTTCATCTAATATTTTCTTTGCTAGTAATGGGTCTTCAACTTGTTCTAATAAAATATCATAAGCATCGTTTGCACCACAGTTTAACATTCTTAGTATGCCCATTGCTTCGTCTTCATCACTAGTCATTAGAACTTTTCCAACCCAATGAGCTTGTGGTGTGTTTTGAGAGGCACCATCAAATGTTACTGCTCTATCTGCATATGCTTTGAACCAGTGTCCGAAGTCCCACCAAGAAGTTAGTATAGCATCTTTTGCAGTTGTTTCTTTTATATTATTTAATGAGTCATACCAGGAATCATCAAACATAGGCACTTCAGCTTTTGCTGTGTTTTCTAAACTCTTTAGTGGACTTAAAAATAAGAAGAATAAAACTATTATAAGAATAATTGAAATTAATTTTTTGTTTATTTCTAAACCTTTTGATATTTTTTCAGTTAATAAATTATATGTCATTCCTGCAAATATACCTACTGCAATTGCATGAACTGGAACCATGTACATAGCGAATCTTATACCTTTAGTTGTACTGTATAATGTTCCTATAAACCATAATGTTAAGAAAATACCATATTTTATTTCTGATTGTTTTTTATTTTTCTTTAAGAATAATAAGACAATACCTAATATTGCTAAAACAAATAATATTTTTCCGCCTAGAGAATCTATTGTTCTTGCTAGACTTGTTTCACCTAACTCAGCTACAGTGTTATATACATTAGGCCATAATGTTGACTTTGCTGCTTCTTTGATTATTGTAACGCTTATTGGTCCTTTTATTGCTTCTATGACTGACTCGAAACTAGTCATTATTGTTACAAAAAATGCTGAAGATAATATGTAAGCTGCTGCTGTTATTAATGCGTTCTTAGTTCTTACTTCTTTAAACATAGATTTTTTATATTTAATTGCTAGGAATATTAAGTAAATTACTATTGAGCCTATAATGAAATCAAATATATACCACCAGCCAGGCCAAGTGAATGCGAATAATCCAGATATTACTCCACCTATTAATGCTAATATTATTTTTTTCTTTTTGTGTTCGTATGTTGTGCTAAATGATTCTAAGAACATCCAAGCTATCATTAATGGGAAAAATACATTATATGCATCTGTATCTGGAGCACCAGCTGCGGTTCTAACAAAATATGCTTGACTTATTGCAACTAATAATGCTGCAACTAGACCACCTACATTACCAGATACTTTTCTTGCTATGAAGAATGCAGGTATGACTGATAAAGTTGCTATTAATAATGGGACGAAAAATATAACATCTTTTACTGTGGTGTCTGAATCAAATATTGAAATAAATTTGTATAAATATGCTGTAAAAAATGGATGTAAATTATCTTCTAAAGGTTCTCCTTTTGGAGCAACCATATAACTATCTACTGGTTCGCCGTTTATGAATTCGTTACCAACATGGCCGTAGTTTACTACGTTTTCTGCTTCTCTATAATAGAAGTATTCATCTATACCTAATAGATATGTACTGGACTTATTGTCTTGATAATACTCTTTTAATTGTTTGTGTACATCTTTAACTTGTGTGTTGAATATGTCTTTATTTTGACTAATGTATAGATTCGTTTGTTGTGAGACTAGATTATTATAAGTAGTTTCATCAATGTTTGGGTATTCTTTTAGAATATTACTTCCTATTTGGTTTTGGATACCTTGGGTTACTGTGTCTTTTGCCCATTCGTCAATTATTGGTAAATCATATGAATAAGCTCTATAATATGAAGCTATGAATAAAGGGATTAATAATAGAACTATAATTGTTAAATGATATTTCTTCCAAAAGTCTTTAATCTTCTTTGTATCAACTTTTTGTATTTCTAGCTCTTCTGACATCTTTTTCCTCAATTTGAGTAACTTTATAAAGGTTTTTCTTAATCCAAATAATATGCTGGGATGGCGGAATTGGCAGACGCGTAAGTCTCGAAAACTTATGTCCTTGCGGACGTGCAGGTTCAAGTCCTGTTCCCAGCGTGCTTTTGATTAAAATGATATTGTGCCTTAATTGAATGTGGCCCAAGACAATAATATTTTTTAATCCTCCTCTCAAATCCTTAACAACTCTTTTTGAGGTAGACGCTCAGAATATTTAGTATAAAATAAAAAAATAAAAGATTGTTCTTAAACTTATTTTAAAGCAAACAAATGTAAGTCTTTTGCAATGTGTTCTAAACTAGAAGCTATTCTCGCTAAACTATTTGCTATATCTTGTGCGTAAACTTCTTGCTGATGATCCATCTTTATACCCCCTTAATTCTTTTATTTGGTCATAATATTTTATTATTTTGTTGTCTATATTATTGTATTTTCTATGATAGCAAAAAAACCATATTAACCAACCTAGCAAAGCATATATTAATAAACCAGTAATTATCGGTCTTAAAGCCGATTTAATAACATCATTATTACTTATTATCCCGGTCAAAACAACTGTAACTGTAACTCCAAATATAGCAATTATAGAAGTTACAATAGAAATCGCCCATGAATTATAAAACTCTCCATCATATTTTAATCTTTCTATCTCTTCTTTTAGTATTATTATTTTTTCTTCATCGGTTTTGTTTATAAAATTCATGTATAATGAAAGAGCAATAAAATATTTAAAACTTATCTATACCCCCCAAATTTTAACATTTTTAGTTTCTGACGTTTTTTGTTTAATATTTCACAAATTTATCTTTTAAAAAAATATATAAACTGAATAATCCTTTCTTTTTAATATGGGTTTGCTAAACTTTTTTAAGAAAACTGATGAATCTTTGAATGGGATAGCCCCACAAATAATTAATAATATTACTGAACCAAATATATTGGAAATATTAAATAACTCTTTTAAGTTTAAAAAATTTGAGATATACAAGTTACTTAATTCTTGTTTTAATGACAAATCTAAATATGGAGAATTAAAAATAATCCTAAAAAATAAAGATTTATTAAAAAACATTAAAGTAGTTCAAGTTTCTGAAAAAGAATGGGAAAACTTTCAAATAGAAAGATTGTCTGGAGAAGTAGTTGGTATTATAAATGTTCATATTGCTGCTTTAAAACTTGGAAACAATTTGGGCAAAATAGAAATTCCTAAACACAAATGGTCTTGTGAACTTTATAAAGATTATAAATTATTTAGAATTTATAAAATAAATTCTGAATATATTTTTGGAACAATTACAATGTTGGGGTATTATTTTGTTTTAAATAACAAAAAATTATCTTATCCTTTTCAAAAAATACCCCATTTACATATTAAACCACAAGTTAATAACAAAAATGTTTGTTAATATATATTAATATTAAAAAACAATAAAATAAACCACCTTTATACAAGAAATGAGGGGCTACGAATGAAAAAAGAATATAAATACAATATGGAAATGATTTCAAAATTTGATAAAAATAAACCTAGCCAATCGGCAATACTAACCCAAGAAATGGCGGATATTATTAATGAAAGAAAAAATAAATTAAAAGTGGGAGAAGCTGTTTTCGCTATTTTTTCTCAAATTCCATTAAGCAGTTATTCAAAAAATAAAACAAAAGTAATCAATTACCTGAAACAAATAGTTCCAAAAGATGGAATATACAAAGATTTCAAAAAAGACTCTAAAAACAAAGAAATTGAAATGGAATTAATATTTTTTATTTCAGATAATTATGGGGGTAGAGATGTTGATAATTTTATAAAAATAATAGTTGATTCATTAATTGGTTCATGGTATGAAGATGACGGTCAAATAAAAAGAGTAATCGCTGAAAAACATAAAGCCAAGGATATAGATAAACAATATAATCCTAAACTCTATGAACAAATATACTGTAGTGTTAGGATTTTAGATTCTGCATAAAATTGACCAGTTTTGAAAATTTATGCCCAAGGTCCGTTCATTAGAAAATTTTATATACACCCATTCTTAATGTTCTTGTATGGATCCATTACTCGCGCCTGCACAAAATACTAGTACAGCTTTGTTTGTAATAGTAATGGTTATAGTTGTTTATTTATTGTGGAAAATTTTAGGTAAAAAGTAATTATTCTTTAGATATTGATTCTATCATTAGAGCAAATGCTGGTCTTGTTATGAATATACCAATGCTCATTCCAACTACAGTTACTAGTGCGAAACCTCTTAATAGTCCAGCGCCAGCCCAGAATAAAGGTAACATTGCGGCTAGTATAGTTAAGTAAGCTGCAACTATTATTGAAAATGCTTTCTTTATCTTTTGTTTCCAGTTATATTCAAATTCACTTTGTTTTGAGAGAATTTCATCTGTGATAACTATTTGATCATTAACACCAGTACCTACAGCAGCTATTATACCTGCAATAGCTGCTAAATCTAAATTATATTTAACTAATGCAGCAAAACCTAGTGTTAATAATATTTCAGAGATTGAAATAAATAAAACTGGGCCTACTATTTTTGGATTTTTATATCTTATAAATATTATAATTGAAACTGCTAATAAACTTATTATACCTGCTATCATAGCGTTCTTTGTGAATTCAGAGCCTATTACAGGTGAAATTGTATCTACTCTTTCTATTGATAGTTTGAATGGGAATGAACCAGTAATTAATATTGTTTGTAATTTATTCATTTGAGCTAATGATTCTTTTATTGCTTCGTCTCTTGTGGCACCAATACCTGGACCAGAAATAACTATTTGAGTAGCTTCAACTCCTTTCAAATCAGCACCAATGTTTAAACTATCTACTTGTATGCCATCTAGGTAGAAATCTAATTTTTTAGAAAGATATTCTTGGCCATCTTGATTAGTTACAACTTCTAAACCTTGAGTTATATTTGCATGTCTTTTAGCAGCTTCTGAACTTAATCTTATTTGGAATTCGAATTTACAATATTGTCCTTCTGTAACTTCTACACATTCTCTTATTCCGGCACAAGTACCATCGTTTCTACATACGAAAGTAATATCTTCTTGGCCACCACTGAAAACTGTTTGATTATCTATTCTTGCTTCAAAAATACCTTGCGAAGCTATTAAATCTGAAACTTCTTGTTTTGTTGCGCCTGCAATTTCTACTAAAATATATTTATTACCTAGTAAATCATCTGATTTTTTAATTTGAATATCTGATAAACCATATGTGTTCAAACGATATTGCATAACTTGAATTAATTCATCTCTTTGTTCATCTGTTATTTTTTCTTCTGGTTTTAGTAAAACTCTTGTTCCGCCTTGTAGTTCTAAACCTTTCTTTAAGTTATTAGAAGGAACATTTTGAACGGCTAAACCTAAATCATCCGTTGTTTTTTGTATAGTGTATTCTTCTTTATTAGTTTCTACTTTAATTGATTCATTCATTAAAATTTCAGACATAACTGAATTATAATCATCTATGTTTAGAATTTCTTCACCATTTATTTTGTGTATTCTTTCGTAATTAGTTTGAGAAATATCTTGTGTTGGTGAAACTATACCTGCTATGTAAGCATCAGAATCTTTTTCTACTGACTTTATTGAAACACCTTTAGTATCAAATTGTGGATTTATTGCTATAGCCGTAACTATTAAAAAGAAAATTAATATTACTATTTTTGTTTTTCTAAGCAGTTTTAACATTTTTATTTAAGTACCATATTAATAGACTAGTATTCATAACCCATGTTGCAATTATATCAAATAATAATGCAATTACTAAGATTGTGAACATTTCTTTTATTACTACAGAATTTGTAACTATTAATCCAACTACTAAAGCAGTTATTGCAGTTAAAGTCATCATTATACCTGTTTTGAATGCGCCGACTGAACGTTCCCAAACTGATCCTTCTTTTCTTTTTAGAACTCTTGTAGTTAGTAATATATCTGTGTCTACTGAATAACCTATAATCATTAAGAATGCAGCTATACCTGCGGAAGATATTTTTATTCCTATTGCACTTATTACTGCTAAAGTTAGTATAATATCAAATACTACGGATAATATAACTGCTAGTGAAGGTATAGGTTTTTTGAATGTGAAAAATACTACTACACTCATTAAAACAAATGCGGTTAAAATTGCGGTTATCATTTCTCTGAAAAATGAATTACCAATGTTTGAGCCAACTTGTTGTATTGAAATGTCTGCAGAAGGATAGTTTGTATCTATGAAATCTCTAACAGTTTCTATTTCTACATCTGTTGTTTCTAGCAATACGCCATTAGTTTTTTCTGAACCTATTGTTGAAAGGTCTCTTACTGAGATTTCAGCGCCAGGATTTTGTTCTAGGAATAGAGCTTGCACATCATCTTTGTTAATTTCTTCTTGAACATAAATTGTAGCGGAGATTCCACCTTTAAGAGAAATATCTTTTTCTATGAAATAACCTTTTGTTGAATATTGATTTAATAAGAATCCTGCTGCTATAAGAAATATTACTAATGTTACAATTAACAATCTTTTGTAATGATTTACAAATAATGGTTCTAATTTCATAGTTATGACTAGTTATTGAACTATTTAAAAAAGTTCTGTTTTAGATAAATTTATATTTCTAATGGTATTTGCCTTTTTCATGGCAAAAATTGTTATAGGCAAAAAAGCGAAAGGTAGTGAGAGAGTAGAAGCAGTAGTTAATAGTATTAATGGTATTGGTAACTATGAAGTTCCTGGACAAACATTAAAACATAGAGGGGAGTCAGGGATGCATTTGTATAATGGTTATCTGACTGGAGATGTACCCCATAGAATCAGAATTTATGTTCCAACTACAATATATGATAATCAAACTGCACAAATACTGGCTTATGAATCTGCAACATCGAGTAGTGAAATCCCCACGGAACCAGAAAAATTAGTTGCATTGGAACGTGTGCCGCTTATGTCAATGCCCAAATGGATCAATGGAGCAGGAATATTATTGCTTAACAAGCGAGATGAAATATATGTTAATCGAGCTGCTAATGCACTTGAAAAAAAATTGGTAGAAGGATAAATTTATTAACACTCTTTTATTTTTATATTTATGATTGAAGTTTTAAGATTAGGGCACAGAATTTCTAGAGATAAACGAATTAGTACTCATGTTGCGCTAGTTGCAAGGGCTTTTGGAGCAAGTAAATTATACTATACAGGCCAAAAGGATAGTGATTATGAAAAAAGTGTGTCTGATGTTGTAAAAGATTTTGGTGGAGATTTTAATATAGAATACGTTAAATCTTGGAAAGAATTGTTTAAAGGTAAAACTGTTGTCCATTTGACTATGTACGGTTTAGATTACAGAGAAGAGATTAGTAAAGTTAAAGGAGATATATTAATTGTTGTTGGTGGGGAAAAAGTTGAGTGGGAAGTTTATACTAAAGTAGACTTTAATTTAGCTGTTACTAATCAACCACATTCAGAAGTTGGGGCTTTGGCCGTGTTTTTGGACCATTTAACACATAGTAATTATAAAAAATTTGATGGGAAAATTAAAATCAAGCCAAGTGCTAAAGGTAAAGAATTCTTTTAAAACACAATATTTAAATAGCTAATTTTTAATTTTTTAGTTGAGGTGGATGTTTGAAAAACAAATTAGTTTTTTTACTAGTGTTCTTGTTTGTAATAGGTTTTGTTAGTGCGGCTAGTTCTGTTAAACTTAATTTGAGTAAGACTAATTATGCTGGAGATGAATTATTTGAAGGAATTTTAGTCATAAATAATAGCGCTGCAGATATTAGTGAGAATGTTGTTGCAGATATAACTGATTGTGGTAGTTATAGTGAGAAATCTATAAAATTATACAAATTATTAGTTGATGCTGGTATTTATTCAGGAGCAGAAAGGGAATATACTGAAGGGGCTTATGCAACTAGTTTAACTGGAATTTTTGAAGGCACAAATGAAAAACTTTTTGGTTTTTTTGTGAATGAAGAAATAGATAAAGTTAAATTTGATATTTCTGGAGCTAGTTCAAATGTTTTCTTAGATGTTGGAAATGATGGAATAAACGATTGGAAATATCTTGGCGGTTTTACTGGTTGGGATAGTACAGTTATACATTCTTTAAATTATCCTGGAAATTATGAGTTAAGTCCTATTGTAGAATATAATCCTAATAATGAAGTTTGTGATGAATTTAATGTTAGTTTTGAAAATTTAACTAGTAGTTTAAATTTAAATATAACTGCTTTTGCTAAATCTTCTGGTGCAGGAGTTTTGACTGCTAAAATTGGAACTAAATCTTGTGTTTTTGGAAGTTTTGGTAGCGCTTGGTCAAATCAGAGTTGTAATATAACTATAGATGTGAGTAATAGTAATAGCCCTAAAACTTTTGAAGTTTGTTTACAAGCAAATAATAACAATATTAGAATACCACAAAGAACTGGAGTAGATTTTCATTATATTAGTTTAAAACAGGCAATATATAATAATCAATTAACTCCTACTGCTGTAAGTGTTTCTGATTCTAGAATAAAAGAAGCGATGGAAAATTATTATGAAGCTAATTGCGAAGAATGGTGCGTTATTCCATTAAGATTGAATGCTGTAAGCCCAGGAAGTTATAATCTTAATAATTTAGTTTTGGAGTTTGGAAGTTCTACTTCTAGTTATTTTTATGAAATAAGTTCTGAAAGTGTTAAACTTAATTTAACTGATGAAGAGATAGATTTGAAATTTTTTAATAACTTGAAAACTCCAGATGTTAACAAAGAACAATCATGCACTTTGGAAGTAAAATATGGTTCTAAAAAAGATGATAATAGATTTAGTATGAGTATTGGCCCAACTCCAATTATTAATATTGGTTCGCAATACGTTGGTAAAAATGTTCCAGTTATATTTGATGGTACAAGTTCTAGGGGCGCAGATGGAAAAAATGTTAGTAGTTATTCTTGGGATTTTGGTGATAGTACAACTAGTCAGCTAGGAAGAGTAAGTCATACTTTTACTAGTTATGATAATTATAATGTTAAGTTAACTGTTAAAGGAAGTAATAATGTTGAATCTAGTAAAGAGATAATAATTTATGTGCTTCCATTAGAAGATTATTTGAATAGTGAATTTACTAGAATAAATAAAACTCTTGCTAACTCTACAACTTATTTGAATTCTAGGAGTGGAGAAATAAAAGAATTTGTTGAGTTTATGGATTATAAAAATAGAGTTAATCAAATTAAAACAAGAATTGGGCAATTAAAAACAGAATTTAATAATGTAAAAGCTTCAACTTCAACAACTAAAGATACAAACTATTCTAATATTGCTAATGAAATTGTTAATATGACTCAAGACATTGTAACTTATGTTCAATCTACGGGTTCTATAAATGTAAAAAATCTTGCGTTAACTGATCCTGCCGAAATATTTAGTTATAGCGGCAGAAGAAATATGACTGAAGGTTACAAAAATTCTTTGTATAATTTTAATGGTCAGAATGTTAATGTGGATGCTAATATATTTAGATATTATGTTACTTCATTAGCTGGAAATAATTATTTTGTTTATGTTAAAAAAACTATTAGTGTTGATGGTGGAAAGAATAATGTTGCTGTTGAAGATTTAAGACTTTATGATGTTGATAAAGTTTATACTAATTTAACTAAAGATTCTAGTTCTAAAGTTATTTACAAAAGTTTGACTAGTTCACCAAGTAGTTTTTCTTATGCGATAAAAGATAGTTTGCTTGAAGAAATAAAAACAATTGTATTTTCTGATGTTAAAGTTGAAAATGAATTATACTGCTATACACAAGCTAATAACTGTCAAAGTTATTGTGGTGATGGAACTTGTGATATTATTAATGAGATAGATGAAACTGATGAAGGAAGTAATAATTATTGTGAAGTAGATTGTTCTAGGGGGAGTTCTACTTGGAAATATGTAATATTAATAGGATTCTTTTTCCTGGTTTTAGTTTATTTGTTTTTATACAAAGGACCGGGAAGTTTCAAACACTTGAGTAATAGACTTACTTATTGGATGATAAACAGAAATTTATTTATGAGCGAGAAAGATAGATTAAACTTAAATCAGTTTGTTATTAATGCATTTAAGAAAGGATATAATGAAATTCAGATAAGACAAATTTTATTGAAAAAAGGTTGGAACAATAAGCAAATTGATGCAGTTATGGAAAATTATATAAAGAGAAAATATTGATTAGTTCTATGGATAAAAGAGTGATAGTGTTAATATCTATGTTGTTTATTATTCCTTTTGTTAGTTCTGAATATTATAGTTACAATGGATGTGGTGGTGGCGGTTCCTTACCTGTTTTAGATAATTTAATTGAATCACCCGAATATTGTATAGACGATGCAGATTGTACATTGGAATTGAGAAAAACATGTGGGGGAGTTCCTTGCACTGTAAGTTCTTTATCTCTTCAATCTGGTTATGGACCTGGATTAAGTGTTAATAATCCTCCTTATTACTATTTTAGTAGTTCTGATTGTACAACTCCTCAAGGATGTGTACTTCCTTACAATTGGGGAGTGAGTAGTTTTTCTATAGCGGTTTTCACAATTCCTGCAAGTACTTATAGTGGAGGAGCTATGATACATGTTGAACAGTCTATTCCTTGCCCGGGTGGAGTTGAAACTATAGGGTACAGATGGAATCATTTGAACACACTGAATAATTTAGATGCTGTTCTTTTAGATGGTGCATGTTATCCTAATCTTCCTTGTGATGTAAAAATAACACTTGAGGATCAAGGTAGAGACTTTATAGATCAATTAACTGTAACTGGCAGACAATCAAGTAACTTTGTTCACTTTTTAGGTAGTGATGAACAAGGTTCTCCTATAAATTCAATAACTGATAATAGTTTTGTTATAACTATTCCTGCTAATACCTTTATTTCTGGAGATGTAGAATTAAATGTTTATGATTTAACTAATAAAATTCCATTTTCTGAACAAGAAGGAGCAGTAGTGTCAATTAGATATTCTAGCTCTTCTGCAACTGAATTGAGTATAGATGTTTCTCCTGAAGAATGTTCTACTGATGCAACTTGTGAAGTAGCAGTTCATGTGAATAGAGTATTAAATATTCCAACTCAACATATAATCTTTATGGATAGTATTGGCAATCAATTGCAAGTTCTTTTATCAGAACCGGGTGTAACTTATTCTGGTACAACTGTATATTACACGCTTCCCGTGGGTTTTTATGCTGGTCAGATGATTGTTAGATTTGTAGATAGTTTTGATTCTTCTTCTGCTGAAGAAACTATTATGATGATTGATCCACTTGTCCCTTCATTTTGTGGGGATAGTTTAATTCAAAATCCTAACGATGACGGAGTTTATGAACAATGTGATTTATCAGAACTTGGAGGTTATGGTTGTACTAGTTATCCAGGTAGTTCATTTACTGGTGGAACATTAAGCTGTAATATTCCTTCAAGTGTTAATGAATGTAGATTTAATACTTCTTTATGTACTGGTGTATATTCTGATTGTGGCGATCATTCAATTACAGGAAGTGAAGATTGTGACTTTGATTCTGATGGGGAGCTTATGTTCCCTGCTGGAATAAATGATTGTGATGATGTTCATTCAGGTTGGACAGGAGAGTTAGATTGTGATTCTGATTGTGATTATGATGGATGTAGTGATCCAGATACTACTGGGCCAGGTAATACTAATAATCCGCCTATAGTTGGACCTGATCAATATCTTCTTAATGGTGATTGTGTAGAAGATGGTGTATTGAATGATGAGTTCGGAGTTTTAACTTGGACAGTTTATAATCAATTTGGTCAAGCAACTCCACAAACTGGAGTAACAAAATGTGTATTGGAAAGTGAGAAAATACCTTTCTTCGGGATTTATTCTATGTTAGTCTTTGTTTTGGTGTTAGTTGGATTTTATGGTTTTAGGAAAAAACAATAATTTTATAAAAAGCTAGTTTATCTGTTTATTATGCGTCGATAGTATAATGGTTAGTATTTTGGCCTTCCAAGCCGAAGATCCGGGTTCGAACCCCGGTCGGCGCATACTATGCCTTCTTTATATTGCTATTTCTATTCAGCTATATATTCATTACAAAGCTCGGTATACACTTGTTCACACATTGATCTATTTTCTAAATCCTTCATGATAGCAAAAAAATAACGTTGCTCTTCGCCAGTCAATCCACCATACGATACTTTTTCATAGGCTGCTTTGTATAAAGGATCTTGTTTACTTCCTTGTGGTTTTTGTGTAAACCCTTGTATAAATTGTAAATCTCCTTCTATATTTTTAAGTCTGATTTGTGTATCACTCAAATCTCTAACTGCATTAATTTGATCGCGCATATATTCAAATCTACACTGTCTTTGATATCTTCTTGATCCTGCGTCATTCCATCTTTGATTAAGTTCTGGACTAGTTATTCTTTCATGTAACATTTGTTTGCCTCCATTGATAATGTTTTACTTCTTATTAGTAATAGTTTTTACTAATATTTATAACTTATTTTTAATATTTGCCATAAAACAGTAAAATTTATATATTATTTACTATTATTACTAAATTATGCAATTAGACTTAAAAGATAAGAAAATACTCTATCAGTTGGATTTAGATTCAAGAAGCTCTGCTAATAAAATAGCAAAAACTGTCGGTTTGAGTAAAGATGCGGTTAATTATAGAATCAATAATTTAATAAAAAACGGAATAATAAAAAATTTTTACACAGTTTTAAATACTCCTCAACTGGGGTTTATGCATTTTAATACTTTATTTAGGTTTAGAACAATTAGCAAAGAAATCAAAAAGAAATTTATTGATTATTGTATTAATAATAAAAGAGTCATATGGTGTGTTTCTTGTTATGGCTCTTGGGATTTTGGAGTTTCATTTCTTGCAAAAAATTTAGAGGATTATAATTTATTTATTCAAGATGTTTTGAATAATTTTGGTGAAGAAATACATGAAAAGGTTGTTTCTTTAATAGTTGATAGCCCCACTTATAGTAGAGATTATCTTATTAATAAAACTGCAGGAAAAGAATTTGTTTATAAAACATCTGGAGATAATAAAATTGATGAAACAGAAAATAAAATATTAAAATTAATTTCTCAAAATGCTAATCTAAATGTTGTTCAAATTGCCAGTAAGCTCGATTTAAGTGTTGATGTTGTTAGATACAGAATAAACCAGTTAATTGAAAAAAATATTATTCAAGGATTTAGAATAAATATTGATACAGAAAAAATAGGTTATTTGTATTATAAGTTATTATTTACTCTTAAGGATTTATCTCACGATAGAGAAGTTCAATTTAAAGAATATTCTAAGAGAAATCCAAATATAATTCAGTTTATCAAATATATAGGTAAATGGGAAATTCAGTTAGAATTAGAAGTGGAGTCTGAATCAGATTTATTTAAGATAATAGAAGAAATAAGAAATAATTTTGGTGATATAATACAGACTTATGAAATTTTAAAACTAAAAGAAGAAAAGCTTAATTACTATCCTTTTTAGAGACAAATATTTTATATAAATCGAATTTTAGCTATTCTTGTGTGGTTCGCGCATTTAGTTAATCTTTTAAATTATGTTTATTCTTTGATTTTATGCGCGGGTGGCGCAACTTGGATAGCGCAACAGGTTCCTAACCTGTAGGCTGCGGGTTCAAATCCCGTCCCGCGCGTAGAAAATTATTTAAATGGCATAATAAATATTAAATTATGAAAAAGAGAGGTATAAGCCCATTAATTGCTACTGTCATTCTTGTTGGATTTACAATTGTGATGAGTATTTTTGTTTTAGTCGGTATGAGTAATATAGGTCAAAGAACTATTGCTGACCAAGATAAGAGAATAGCTAGTTCAGTTGTTTTAGATTTTGGAGTTAAATATTCTCCTGCGCAATATTGTACAGGATTAGCTGGGGAAGTAATATGTAATACAGGTAAAGATTATTATTGTGTTTTAATTGAGAATAAAGAAAGTCAAAAAGTGAATTATAGAATTATTACTAAAGGGAGTTTAGGTAGTGAAGTTTGTTCGCCAGATAAAGTAGAATTAAATGGTTATGAATCTAAAGTGTTTGCTATAGGTTATGATCCTGTAAATGTTGGAGTTGCTCCTTTGACTGCAGATGTTGAAGCAATTTTATATTTAGAAAACTAAATTTTTACTGAAATCTTTCCTTGTTTGAGAACTCTTACTTTTCCACCAGATTCGGAAACTACTACTGCTATTGAATTTGTTTCTTTTGTTAAAGCTGCACAGGCTCTGTGTTTTGTACCAAATCCATCTGGGAATTCTAATCCGGATGAATCAATATCGATGTAAGTTCCTGCACTTAATATTCTTCCTTCTGTGTCTATAACAAATACTCCATCTAATTGTGCGAAGTTTTTTACTGTTTCTTTTAAATCAGGATCAGTAATTCTTGGTTTTTCAGTTAAATTATGGAATGGATTGATAATCATCTGTTTTAGATGTCTGTTAATTTCTTTTGGATCACCAATTATGAATCCGGTACCTATTTTTCTTCCTTCTCTGCCTTCTTCTCCGATTTCTTTAGCTAGATTTATTACAGCTTCAACTATTTCTGAACTGATATATTCAGATAATTTTTGTTGACCTATCTTGAAGAAGATTTCATCAACATCAAATATGAATAATAATCCTTCATAACCTGCGCCAATGTTTGGGTCTTGAACACAGACTATTTTTTCTCCTTTTTCTACATAACCTTTGTTTACTGCTTCAACTAAAACTGTTTTTATTGGAATTATTGAACCAAATTCTAGTTTTTTTGTTTTAGCTATATATTCTATCTTTTTGAATCGATTAGGACTAACTTGTTTGAATATTGAAACTTTGATATCTATAGAATCACTATCTTCATACTTTTCGTGAGGAATTTTTTCTACTGTAACGATGCTGCTTGCATTGATATCTTTTGCAATTTTTGTTGCTGCAAAGCCTATTGTTTCTTCTATTTTATTCATTTTCAATCGAATCTAATAGTTTCTCATTAAAAAACTTTTTGGTGTGTTTTTATGACTATTAATCAGTAGTAAGCCATCGAAAACTTTATAAAGGGTGGGCCTTTAACTGTTATAAATCGACGGTGATTAGAAATGAATACAAACAAAATTTTAGTTGGATTAAGTACAATCTCTGCTTTAGCTATGTTATCTTACGGTCCTTTTACCGAGGATAAAAAGAGAAATGTTGTTGAACCAGAGTCTAAGTTAGAGAGAACTATATCTGAATTTATTTCTAATGAAACTATTGAATCTCAAGTAAAATCTTTTGAAGTTTTAGTTGAAAATCCATTGTATAATGTTAGAGAAGGAGAAAGTTTAGAAAGTGTAGCTAGTTATTATGGTGTTAGGACTGAAAGTATACGAGATATTAATCCTGGTGTTGATGATTTGTATGCTGGTCAACTTATAAGAGTTCCAAATTTACAACCAATCGAAGTTAGATTCCCTAAACTATTAAAATATAGAAAAGATATCGAATGTGCTGCTGAAATTTATGGATTAGAGCCTAGATTAATTTACTCAGTTTTACAACATGAAAGTAATGGTAATCCTAATGCTGTGTCTCCAAAAGGTGCTCGTGGTTTAGGCCAAATTATGCCTGCAACTGCTAGAGATTATGGTGTTAAAAATCCAATGGATTTATTTAATCCGAAAATAAATATTTATACTACTAGTGAAATTTTAGCATACTTAACTGAAAAGTTTGGAGATACAGAACATGTATTGGCTGCATATAATGGTGGCGAAGGAAGAGTTGAAAAAGTTCTAGCTCGTGCAACTCATACCGATTGGACAACTTTATTGCCTAGTGAAACTAGAAATTATATTCCTGCAGTTTTAGCTTATTATAATTAGTAATTTTTATATACACTAATAAATAGTTTTTATTATGAAAATTATGGTGATAATATTATTTTTATTAGTTTTACCTATTTGTTTTGCTAAGGAAGTTAATATTATTGAGACTTTTGAGAGTGAGAAAAATATTGGTGAAACAACTTACTACTATGCTGGTTCTAAGTTAATTGCAACTAAGAACAATGATAACATTAATTTTCAATATCAAGATAGATTAGGTTCGGATTTTGAATCGAATA
>PNOQ01000030.1 GCA_013824915.1 Nanoarchaeum sp.
TCTTAAGTAATAGCAACAATATGCCTTGTGGATAAACTTATCTAAGTTTAGATCAGGCTCAACCTTATTTATAAAAAGCTCACTTCCCTTATAAGCAACTACCTTATGGAAAGAAGCAAAATCGGCATTAAGTTTTCTGGCAAAATCCAGGGTTGCGATTCTGTCTTGTTTGGTTTCACCCGGCAAACCGAAGAGAATAAAAATCATGGTTTTTATACCGGCTTTGTTGCATAGATCCACCGCTTTCTCTAACTCACCGATTGTTATATCCTTATTAATAAAATCCAGTAATCTCTGCGAACCAGTTTCTAGGCCCAAATGTATTATACTACATCCTGCCCTCTTCATCCTTTTTAAAATCTCTGCATCTAATAGATCGGGCCGGGTCTGACAGGCCCATTTAAACTTATACTTCTTTGCTGCAAGATATGTACAGAGCTCTTCTGCAATTTCTCTATTGGATAAAAAATCCAGGTCTATAAAATACCCTGTTCTTACATTGTATTTTTCTACAGCTTGTGTAACTTCTTCCAATATCTGTTCCGTGGATTTAGTCCTTATTCCTTCCCCGTACATAACCTTGTTGCAGAATTTACACCTGTAACGGCAGCCCCGGCTTGTTTCAAAAAGAGCAAAGCCTCTTCCCAGTATCTCATAATAATAGTTTTTAAAATCTAACAGGTGGAAAGCTGGAGGAGGCAGGTTTTTTAAATCAAAAGGTTCTCTGGGTGGAGTAGAGATTATCTTGCCGTTATCCTTAAAAGCGATACCTTTTATTTTGGATAGGTCGTTTACTTGACAAATCTCAACAACTGTATATTCAGGCTCCCCCCTTATTACCGCTTTTGCTTTTGTCAAGTCTAAAATCATCTCTGGTTCAACAGTCCCGTGATATCCCATAACATAAACTTCGGCCGTAAATTCCCTTATATGCCTTGCGGTTTCTAAGAATTTACTTATGTCAACATTGGGACACTGCCACTTATCTAGTGAGGAAGAACTGATAAATACCTTATCATAGTTTTTTATATGCTTACCTATTGCTGTTGGTCTGATGCGTAAAGCATGGGCATCCAGGATCTCTACCCTATAACCTTCTTTTTCCAGAAGCGCTGCGCAGTTTGCCAGACTAAGCGGAGGCCAGATTCGGTTATAGGTATATTCGTTCTTGCTATAGGGGTAAGGGTAATAAGTATTTATCAGCAAAATTTTCATAATTTTCTATCTGTATGACTACTTCTGGACTATATAATCATTGTTGTTGTAAATATCTTTTAATTGTTCTGAAGGAATTTTCATTATAAGCCTGAAAATAATTGTCGGACCTTGATATGTCCTCTTGGTTAAATAACATGTCCAGAAACGCCATAACTTTTCGCTTTAATTCTGTGAAAGATTTAACTTTGCATATAGCCTTCAGCAAATAGGCTGGTCTAGAATAATAAGAAATATACGTCCACCTGGTCAATCTGTCAATTTCGTCGTTACTTAAAGTAGTCCAAGGTCTGGGGAGTGGTCGATCTACTTCGTGGCCAAGTATCCATTCTCTCCAATAGTCTCTGCCGGTCTTCTTAACCACTTCTTTCCATAGGTCAGTTAAAGGCTTAGCCAGGCATTTGCTGAATTGCACATAATCTAAGTCAAGTTGTTTTGCAAATTGTAGTGTCTCCTTAATCGATTCTCTGCTCTCACCTGGTGCACCTATTAAAAAGAACCCAAGTGTTTGTATACCATGACTCTTAGTCATATCTATTGTATTCCTTATCTGACTTAAGGTTATTTTCTTATTTATCTTATCTAAAATCTCTTGAGAACCGCTTTCTATACCAAAATAGATGCGCTTACATCCTGCTCTTTTCATTTCATCAATCAATTCTTCATCTACATGGTCTACCCGGGAACGGCAAGCCCATCCTATATCAAGGTTCCTTTCTCTTATCTTTCTGCATATATCTATTGCCCTCTGCCTTATTGCCGTAAATTCATAATCAAAGATGTCTATCTCTTTTATATTAAATTCCCTATAACACTCATCCATCTCCTTAGCTACGGTCTCAGGGCTCCTCGGACAATAGGCTGTCCCTCCTGCCTCACAAAAACTGCACTGCATAGGACAACCGAGACTGGTTACCATAACGGTGAAATTTTTTCGCTGGGTAGGAAATTCTGCATATAACTCATTAGAGAGCAAATGTCTGGCAGGGTTAGGAAATTTGTCAAAATCTACAGGACTTTTTCCCACAGGGTTTTTAATTATTTTGCCATTCTCTTTATAGACCAGTCCTTCAACTTCACGAAAATTCCTGCCTGTTTCCAATTCTTTAAATAATTGAGGGATTGTATTATGGGCATGTTCTATTACCCCAAAATCTATCTCCGGATGAGACAATGTTTCAACAGAATAAACCCTTAAATTATATCCACCTACTACTACCGGCACTTTCAAGTGCTTTTTAAGATATCTAATCCAATCTAGGGTATCATGAAACATGTAGGTAGTCAGCATAAAGCCCAGGATGTCCGGCTTAAATATTTTTAGCATTGCCAGTGTTTCTTCTTTTGACAATTTAAGGGTTCTGGCGTCTATTATCTTAACCTGATGGCCTGCTTTTTCAGCTATAGCAGCAACCCACGCCAAACTCAAAGGCGGAAAAAGTCCGAAATATTTCTGAACTATCCTTATATTCTCTTCATGAATTTTGTATTTAAACGGGTTAAAAACTAAAGCTAACCTCATTTACTTTTCCCCATTTCTACTTCACACCATAATAACCTATTTATTTTAAAATTGCTATAAAAGCTTGCCGCAAAAACTATTTTTCTCTGTTCTTATTGTTTCCGCCACTCAAAATCTTATATATTGCTGCAACAACACCTGTTCTTACAAAGGCACTGTCATCGTAAAGACCCTTTTCTAAGTACGGAAGAGCAATTTCATCTTTTCTTTCTCCCAATGCCCAAGCCGCAATTTCTCTAACAATAATACTTTCGTCATTTAAAAGTATATTCCCAAGTATAGGCTCAAGCGGAAATTCTTTAAAGTTAACTAAATCTTCAATCGCCCTTTCCCTTATCTTCCAGGTCTTCTCCTTTAACAATTCTGTGAGAAAAGGATAAACATATTCGAAATCTTCTATTTCAGTCAATGCATAGGCTGCTTGTGATTTCAACTCTGCTATTTTACTCTTAGAAACTATATTTCTTAAATAAAAAACCATAGAGCTATCCCCCTGACTTGCTAACGTACATGCAATCCACACCTTGACATATAGGTCCTTCTCACGATTCATGGCGTCTTTTAAGATTTTGTTATTTAAGGTAATTCCGCGTACAGCCAGTATGTTGCCAACGTATCTTCTAATCTCAGGGTCTGTATTGTTCAATAATGAATTTTCAATAAATCTTACTTTCTTCCTATCACCAAGTATGACCATTGATGAAGCAATCGTCAGTTTATTAAATTCGTCTCTTTCACGGTAAAACGCCTTCTCTAACACTATCAACGCAGATTCATCACCAACATCGCCACAGCCAAAAGCGGCTTCCCTCCTCACTAAAACATTCTCATCATTCAATGCTCTTACCAAATACTTAACAGCCGATTCATCACCAAACTCATGCATTGCTGTGACTGCAGCATGTCTTACATCCCAGCTTTTTTCTTTTACAAAAATGTTCCAAATGATATCTAAAGTATCTGGTTCATTTAACTCACCGATGACCTCGGCAACACCTCTTCTTACCAAAGTATCTTTGTGCTCGAGTTGCATATATAAAACTTCTCTAAGGAGATGGGGCTGATGTTCTCCGCTCTGTTCTAGCAAATTACGATATTCGATTACCGCTTCTCCCGGCTCAATTCTGTTGTTATTGTCTGCAACGGACATAGACATAGTTAATGCTATAATCGACATACATAAGGATAACCAAAATACAATCTTAACCTGTTTCGAAACACCAATTTTCATTTTGCTATCTAGCGATTTAGCTCAGCATTAATACCTATTTCTGTAAGTGCGGTTTAAAAAATTATGTTTTCGCTTTAAATATCTTATGCACACATACATTTCAAAGCAATTAAAAGTAGGGATTCGCCAAACTTTTAAAAAGCTCTATCAAGCTTAATCAATTTATTAGAAAGTTTCCACATAAATACTACCCCTATTAAATTTGGCATAATGTATTCAATAAGTGAAAATGATATTCCCAGCCCAATCAATTTTTCTGAAGGGGCGCAAGAAGAGAAAAAAAACAAAATACTTAATTCTCTTGTACCCAGTCCTAATATAGTAATAGGCAAATGGCATATAATCATTATCAGCGGTACAAATAAAAGAATCTTCGTAAAATTTACCGATATTGAGAAGGCGTTACATAGAAAATAAAAAGTAATTAATTTAGTAAAAACAAAAGATAAAGAATACAAAAATAAAATAAGAAATTCCCTTTTACCAATAAAGTTACTTAAGCTTAATAGATTATCTAAAACATCGTAGGACTTACAAGGTATCTTCTTAGCTATTCTTAATACAAATGTCTTAAATATCTTTAAACGACATGTACAAATGCCCATAAAAATACCTGTTATGACCAAAATAGCAATTTCTCTTGTTTGATAGGGATTGTTTTGTCCAAAGATACACCCTAAAAATATTAGGAATCCAGCAGCCAGAAGATTTAAGCAATGCTCCCCGACTATTGAACCGGTAGACTTTATTAATGGGCATTTATGTAATCGGGTAAGGCAGATTATCTTACTTAACTCTCCAAGCTTAAATGGCAAAATATTGATTATAGGTGAAGTTCCCATTCTTATAATTAAAGAGTCCCAAAGAGTAATTTTGCATCTTAAAAATTTCAAAAATACTCGCCATTTATGTGAGCCGATTAAAACATCCGCTATAAGTGCTACGGTAACGGCACATACTATCCAAGTATAGTTACTTCGCTTTATGCTTTCAACAATTTCGGTAATGTCGATTCGAATAAAGATTAATATAAATGTAAGCGAAGTTACAAAACATGGAAGCATAAACCTTATTATTTGTTTTACGTTTTTTGCTACCATTACCATTACACGCTGCTTTTATTTTAAAAATAAGTTTTAAGTTTTCTTATTTAATTGCCCTTAAGCCTGCACCCGTCTGTCTACCGCCTCTACGCGGAAAATGGCTTATCGCCACCTCCTTAATAAAATAACCCAACATTTTAGCTTTTATCAATATCTCGGCATTAATAAAGCCGCTCCTACTTTCCAAATTTATTTTATCAAATATTGTTCTTTTAACCAATTTAAAACCACAGGTTATATCCGTCATTCTTATACCAAATAATAAACAAATCAAAAAGTTATATATTCTGCCTATTAGAATTCTGTGCAATGAATCCTGCCGCCCTATCTTATTTCCGACAACAATATCAAACTGCTCTATATATGGTATTAGCTTAGTTATTTCAGAAATATCAAACTGCCCATCTGAGTCCATAAAGAACAGCAATGGGTACCTTGCAATCTTGAAACCTGAAATCAAAGTTGCTCCATATCCCATATTTTTAGAATGGTGAATGACTCTTATGCAAGGGATATTCTGAGATAATCTTCTTATAATGCTGTTTGTCCGGTCGGTGCTTCCATCATCAACAGCAATAATTTCAAAATCATTGGCTACAAGAGGCATAAAATCAAAAATTGACTTTAATACTTTTTCAATACTTTCTTCTTCGTTAAACACTGGCAAAACTATAGATAAAGAAATATCTCTCACTTTTTCTAAAAGAGGCTGCTTAAGGTATTCGAGGTCTCATCGGGAGCGTATCCTTCTTCTTGTGCTATTAGTAAGAATTTAATTGCCTCATCATATTGTTTATGAATTAACTTTGCAAGGCCTATTATGTATTCATCTTCGCCTTTAATTTTAACTGGAGGAACAGTGCCTTTAGTCTGATATTTTATAAAAGAAAACCACTTGTCAATGAATGAAGAGTCCCTGATACTGTGAGCATTATATAATATCGGAACAAGTATTTCGCTTTCATTACAAAAGTTATTATGTTTATCCATAATATACTGCTTAAGCGTTCTTACCTGCCTCATGTACAGAGTAATGGCTATCTTTTCTCGGAAATCATTGCATTTATGACATATACTTATCAGCGTGTCTTCAGCATCTAAAAATAATTTAGGAACTTCTTGTTTTCTAAAATCAGCTGGTTTTCTTAAAAATTCAAAATAATCAATAAGATACCTAAATGTATCTCCCGAAGAAACTAATGAGAATTCATTTTTTTTATTTTTTCTTTTTAAAAATAGTGAACTAACACATTTTTGTAGAATATTTTTACAAAGTTTTCTGCATATGTCTATTCTATATAAAAAACAACTCGTGCTCTTTGAACTTGCAAAATTATCATGATGAGAATAAAGCTGATAAAAATCATCTAGATGGGGTTTTCTGTCTATTAATACTTTTATTAAATTACTTATATAGGCTTGCGAGGGATATTCATCCAGAACAGCCTTAACATATTTTATCAACCAATCATCTTTTATTGACTTTATATGGTTTAAGAAAATATAGCTTTGTTTAAAGTCAATATCAAAATGTTTACGATAAAGATGTACTTTATACCAAAATTCTTCTTTCTCATATTCCTCGTTATCGTCTTTTCCAAAACCAAATGAATTATCGAGATCGATTTGATAGATTTTACCGGGGGGAACAATTAACAATTCAACATCATCGTATTCATAGCCAACTAGAAAACTAAAAAGTTCATTTATTAGCATCACAGAAACCCAATCATTTTTATATTTTTCAAATTCAATAAGAGTAAGAAAGAAACTATTTGATGGAAGCATTCTCTGCAAAAAGCCTTGTTGTTTTTTTCCATTTATAGACGGACAAAAAATATACATCTCTGGTGTATCTACTCCTAAAATATTTGCTAATTTATAAACAGCCAACGTATCTATCTCATCTTCTATATCATCTGGCACTTTAAATAACCATAAGTTATCTAAATTGTCTTTCAAAACACATTTTTCCGTATCTCCTTTCATTATTTGCTCATGCTCTTCTGCTACATCAAAATCCAACCTCTCAATATAGAGCTTCCCCAACATATCTTTTATATGAACTAACTTTGAGATTGTATTAAGCAGTAATGCATCTTTTGAAAGATAAAAACAGACAATAAAGATGCAACCTAATATTAAAAAGAAAAACCTACGTTTTCTTTTCATCTCAAAGTTTTAATACTCCCATAAAATAATCTTAAACCTCTTAAAATCGTAAATAAATTTAATCTCCAAAGATAAGAAGGTCTTACGTAATATCTAATAAATGCCTTACGTATAAATCTATCTACTTCCCTATCAGACTCTAAGGTTCCTACGAAGTAGGATTTTATTCAAAGCTTAAAGTGATTTAGCACTTAAAAAATATTTCTTAATTGTGTTTCTGCTATCATATATTAATAAAACAAATCTAATAATGTTAAAAGTCAACACTATAAATATATTATATTGGACATATCTTTTTAACACAAACAATATATTGGCTTGATTAGCAAAATTAGAAATTTCTGCAATGAGGATTAAACATCCTCCCACAAAAAGTAATGTCTTTGCAAGCAGATATAAGACTCTTGATAATGGCGATGCCACGAATAGGGCCCCTAATCGTGATGTATTAATATCATAAATACCTTTGCCACTATAGAAATTAAGACTTCTTATGTAATCGGAGATAAAAGCTCTGACAATAAAAAAAAGGGCAATTTCGAGAGGAAATAAGTATTTATATGCAAAAAAAACAAGCATAACGTTTTCTGTTATCCGATCGCCTAACATATCAAGGGTTGCTCCAACTCGTGAAGTTATTTGTAATTTTCTGGCAAAATATCCGTCCAGATAGTCCAAGAAAATTGAAATAAGAAATACTATCAAACCTAAAATTCTGTAACTGAAATTTTCAATATTCAAAAGTAATATAGCTATAAAAATTAACGATATCCTAAAAAGAACTATTAAATTAGCAATATTATTTCGTATAGCGTTAAATTTTTTTTCACACATAAAAAATTCCTGAATGAAGGTAAAATTTACACAAACTGTTCATTTTGCTGAGCGCTTGATTATTATATATAAATTAGTTATAATATATTGAGTCGTCATAAATAAATCGATTTCTAGAGAAGTTTGATAGAGAAGACCTCCTTTCAGGTTGTATTGTCAGCTATTATAACTAATTTGGTGTCCAATGAGAAGGGTTCAGTCCATATTTATAATAGTTTTCTGTTTTACTTGTTTATATTATTATTCACTTAACAATTTTAGTGATGCAATTGGAGACGATGACACAATTTGGTTTGCAGATAATATTAGTAAAAATTATGGAGCACTTAACTTCATGAACTTCCATGCTACTTTTTTTACAACTTTAACGTGGGCAATAACATCATTGCTAAACCTCCTAGGAATTAAAAATTGGGGGGCAATAAACTCATTAAGATTTCTTTCTTCTTTGTCTGGTTCTCTGGGTATAGTCTTTCTTATTTTATTATTACGAAAAATTAAGGTATCTAAAATTGCTGAACTTATTTTTCCATTAATTTTAGCTGTTTCCTTGGATTATTGGCGTAATAGTGCCAACGGTGAAAGCTTCATTCCCGGACTTACTGCAGCATTAATTACTATACATTATACATTTTTACTTTTAACAAAGGAAAAATCGCCAACGAAATTTATAATTTTAGGACTGCTTGGTGCCTTCGCAATTGGTTTTAGAATTGATAATGCTATATTGATACCTTTAATTATTTCAATTATCTGGTTTTTCCCTACTACTGAAAATAGAAATAAAATTAAATATTGTATTAATTATGTCAGTGCTACCGTTGTTTTTTCTTTTTTCGGTTATCTTATCTTTTATTTTACATTAAATTCCTGGCAAAGAATGAGTAATAATATATTTTATGTGAGCCAGCATTGTAATTTATATAAATATGGTGTTGCTATTTGTACTATGATAAGTTCTTTGCCAAAAGTATTGATTAATTCTGTCGTAGCAGGTTTCATTATTATAATAATATTATTATGCTTATTATTTTGTGCATTGTTTAAATATCACTTTCTAAAAAAAGAACTGCAGTCTGTAATTATTATCTGCTTGGTGTGGTTAGGTTTATTTTTATTTTCGTATTCATGGGGATCTTGTCATGAGCCAGAAATCCGAGCATTCTATAACCTTGTACCCTTACTGATTATTTGCAGTATCGGATACACATATTTAGTGGAAAAAATGAAGAAATTTAGGGTGATCTTAAATATATTTTTGTGCGCGATTTTTTTTATTATTTTCTATACCAACTTACAATATATTTTCGAAATACGCAAGAGTAATTATTATCAATGTATTAAATATATAAAAACATATACAGATAAAAATCATGTTATTATTGTGAGCAACCCGGATATAGCACGTATCGGAAAATATTATTTTTCCGACAAAAATGAAATTCTATGCATAGAAAAAACAGAAAATAATTTTATCGGAAGATTAATTAGTACAATAAAGAGGTATAAAGACCACATGGTATTTATCGTTTTAGAGGAGAGAAAAGAGAAATTTTCATCAAAACATCGAGAATTGTCTTCCTTGTTACAACCAAAATTATCCAGGGTATTATTGAGTGAATGTAACGGTAACTCCCTTTTTGTATATCTAATAGATGATACGCTGGAGTAGGTAAAGTTTTTAAATCAAAAAGTTCCCTATCAAGATTCGATATGTACTTACCATTATCTCTAAAAGATATACCCTGTATTCCAGACAAGTCATTATTCCTACATAACTCAAGAGCAGTATATTCTGGCTCACCTCTTATCGCTGCTTTTGTTTTAGTTGAATCCAACATCCTTTCAGGTTCTATCGTCTCATGATAACCCATAATATAAACTTCATCAATAAATTCCTTTATATAACAAACCGTTTCAAGAAAGGTGGTTATATCTATATTAGGGTATTGCCATCTGTCTAAAGAAGACGATGTAATAAATATCTTATCGTAGCTTTTAATGAAACTGGTTATTTTATTTGGTGCAATACGTTGTGCATGAGCATCTAAAATCTTAACACTATGACCTTCTTTTTCTAAAAGAGCATTACAATTAGCCGGACACAAAGGATGCCAAATCCGATTGTAGGTATATTCTTTTTTACTATAAGGATAAAATGGACTAATTAAAATAACCTTCATAACTTGAACGAATAATTCCAGCTAAGTCTAAATATATCCATTAACTCTACACCATTCTATAGATTTTCTAAGGCCCTCTTCTAATTCTATAGTTGGACAATAATTTAATTCTTCTTGGGCTTTTTTAATGCTACAGGTAATATCCATACTCATTTCACCAGCCACGTGTATCTCTTTACTATAAAAACCAACCCCTTGAATTAAAGCATCTAAAAATATACATAACCTAGATAAAAAAACTGGAACTTTATACAGACGCAAACTTACTCCTAATAATTTTGCTATCGAACTATAAATCTCTACTACAGGGTATGGATCTTTATCTGCTACCCAATAGATTTTACCTGCAGATATTTCTTTTTCTTCGGCCAGCAGAAGGGCTTGAATCACATTATCTATATAAGACATACTCCTTAAATTATTTCCATTTCCAAAGATTAAAATATTGCCCTTCTTTATCATTCTGAAAAATTTAGTTTGGCGCTCAGGCTGCCTTATCCCATAAAACCAGCAGGGCCGTATAATCGTAGTATCTATCTTTCCTTCTCTAAATGCCTGCTGGACTATTTCTTCTGCCATATATTTGCTTAATCCATAATGCCTGTATGGTCTGGGTGGGTCAGACTCTACCATTAGCCTATCTCTGAAAGTATTACTTCCTCCAACTGAATTAGATGAAACATAAATAAATTTTCTAACTCCTAAGCCTATGGCTTCTTTTAAAATATTTTTAGTCCCTTCAAAATTTATCTTATAAAACTCGCTAATTCTTCTAGGGTGTATAATTCCTGCACAATGAAAAACTGTATTTATTTCCTTACAGATACCTTTTAGTGTCTTTGGCTTTGTTAAATCTCCTTTAAATATCTCAACCCCCAGTTCTCTAAGATGAAAATCATCTGCTTCGGGCAAAACCAGACACTTAACTTGCCTGCCTTTTTCTCTGAGGATTTCAACTAATCTTGTTCCCAGCCAACCCGGGGCACCTGTCACTAAAGTCTTCATATCTAAATTCTTAAAATCAAAATTGTATATTAAAATACTTATATTGTAATTGCAAAAAATAATATAAAAACAAATTCACATATTATTAACTTTATGAAAAATAAAATATAAAATCACAAAAGAATATATTAAATAATTTGCAAGCAGTGGTTTATCTAAAAAAAGATCTCTTTCTGGCAATAGACCTTTGTTTTTAAAATATACAAGATAACGATATCTAGTTATACTCAAAAAAACAATGGGTAAAGTAACTATTGAAAAAAGGTGACTAAATGAAACAAATAAATAAAAGACCAAGGAAAGAAAGGAACTAACAAAAATTAGAAAATTAAGCATTTTAAGATTATAATTAACCAAAACTCTTCTAAATTTTATTATATCTTTATCCAATAATAATTCATGTCTTCTTTTACAAAAAATAATAAAACAACTTAGGCAAAAAATAAAAAATATGAGAGAAGCATTGATTGGCACTTTGATAAGATATGCTCCTGCTACTCCCCTCAAAATATATCCAATCCCTATAGCTAAAACATCTACAATAAAAACTTCTCTAAAAAATAGTGTGTAAAGAAATTGCCATAATATAAACATAAAACAAATAAACCCAAAATGAAAATCAATAAACAATGCCATAATTATTGGAAAAATAATAAAAGAAATTGTCAATATTAATATAAAATATCTATTGTAGTTGTTAATTATTTCTGCTCTTTGAATATTTACAGGATTAAATAAGTCCTTTTCTTTATTAAAGAAATTATTAATAATATATCCTGCGCTTGACAAGAAGCAAAATATTATCAATCCCGCGAACAATCTACTTGTTGATTTTAAATCAAAATAATCCAAATAAAATATTCCATGCAAAAGTACCACAATATTAACAAACCATTTGTGCAAGCGACCTAAAATAATTAAATTACTTAACATAGAAAAATTGTTTCGGATATAAATTTTATAATGCGGTTTTTTGAAAATGTATCTTTTAAAAAAATTAAAAAAGCACTTGTTCCAACCTTAATTTTCCATAATAAATAATAAAGGCTTTTGATGTCTTTCAGATGTTTTAAGATATAAGGGAAGCAAAAATAAAAATTAAAATATGCTTTAGCGAGTATCTTCTTTAGCTCTTTTTCTTTTATACAAGGATGTTCGTAATTTAGAAAATGAAAATAATAATTATCCCAGTTGATTTTAATTAAATTTTTTTCTTGTAAAATTTTAAATAATTCCGTGCCTGGTAATGGCAAAGGAAACGCAAACTGTGCATATAATGGATCTAATTCTTTTGCAAATCTAATTGTTTTAATACAATCTTCCCTTGATTCATTAGGGCTCCCTATTAAAAAATAGCCAACAGTAGCAATATCTACTTCTTTGGTTAATTTAAAAGCGCGACGCACATCTTTTATAGTGAAATCTTTTTTTAAATATTCCAGTGTCTCATCGGAAGCAGATTCAACACCATAAGAGATTAGTTTACACCCGGCTTTTTTCATTAAAAATAACATCTCATGATCTACCAAATCTGGACGCGCTTTAACTCGCCACTCGAATTTTAGCTTTCTTCCAAGAATTTCTCTGCACATTGCAATTATTCTCTCTCGGGAATAATTAAAAGTAGCGTCAACAAAACTTATAGAATCAACATTATATTTTTTTACTAAGAGCTCAACTTCTTCTAAGACATTCATCACAGAACGTGCTCTTATTCTTCTCCCATAAAGTAAAGATTGACCGCAAAATATACAGCCATAAGGACATCCCCTTGTAGTAATAATTGAATAATGTCTCTTTCCTTTAATAAAACTATCAAAATATTTTTGGATTGGCAACAAATGATGCGAAGGCATAGGAAGGGAATTCAAGTCTTCAATCAAAGGGACTTCGGGAGAAATAAAATAATTATTATTTTCGTTACGAAAACATATTCCTTTTATATTTATCAACTCATTTATTTTTTTATTTAAAAGAATTCCTTCTATTAATTCTAAAAGAGTAAACTCGCATTCTCCGCGGAGACCAAAATCTGCATTTTTTACAATTTCTAATGCATTTTGCGGCAAAACAAAAAGATGGGGACCACCGATGATTATTTTAATATCCCTCCGGTATCTCTTTACAATTCCGGCTAACTTTGCAACTTTATAGACTAAGGGCGTCCTTATATCAAAACCGACAACATCAGGATTTTTATTCTTTAAATATTTTAAAAAACCAAATTCATCCATATTAAGCGCCTCCATATCTAAAATAGAAACCTCAAACCCTTTTTTAATTAATATAGAAGCCAAATAAGTCAGGCCCATTGGAGGTAGACAGATTGTAAAATAAGAGCGGTGCTGTCGGTCAAAATATTGAGGTTTTACTAAAATAATTTTCATTTTGAATATTATTTATTTTTAAAACGATTGTTTATCAATATAACTACCGATTTTCTTAAGTCTTTTTGTTTTTCTTAACAAATGTGCAAAGGTTATTATTAAAGAAAAAAAACTAATTAATCCACCATATAATAGATCTTTTGGGAAGTAATGTAGCTGTATGATTACCCTCTGCGCCATCAAAGATTTCGGTAAATTTAGTTTAACAGAAAGTAAGCCATTAAAGTTTTCTATTGAACCTATGCTTGCTTTCCAATACTTATCAAAATTTTGGTTTATAATTATTCTGGCTGAGGACAGAATATCTTTTTCGGTTATTTCAAAGTTATCTGGATTTAATATGGTGAAGGCTAATTTTTTACCCGTTTCTTCAATGTAGGATTCCCCTTTATAATAAGGATTTTCAAAAAGGCCGTTTTCTGGCCTTCTATCATTGATATCTACCCAATAATCGCCATAATACCTACTTGTGTAATATTTAGGTATTGCTTTTGCTTCTGTTTCTAAATCCCCAAACCAGTCAACCTTACCTACATTTTGTTTTAACAAAAAGTATTGCATTCCTTGGCCTATCTCCTCTACCCTTCTGCTTTCTTCAGAAGGTATGTTTAAATTTGGATTATATTTTTTAAATAATTTCTTATCATCTTCTCTCTCCAAAAAATTAATTTGAAAAAAATCTTTTTGTCTCTCAGCCGTAACGATATCCTCTTTAATATTAGACAAGCTGGTAAAATAGACTATATTCTTTGCAAACATATCAAATATTGCAAATAAGCCAAAGAAAATTAAAAAGAAAATCATTGTCTTCTTATATTGGAATCTATCTACAATTAAAAAAATACTCCCTGCAGCAATAGATATTAATAGAACTACAAAAAAGGCATAATATTTTGCTGGATAATAAATCGCATTATATATCGGAAATTTATGTAATAATTTCAAAATATTCATAGGAATATTACTGCCCATCGTTAAAGAAATAAAAAGAATGAGAAGAATAAAATATTTTTTTAATTTTCTAAAATACAAAATAAAACCAAAGATTGAAAAAATAACTGGGATAAACCCAAAATACATTACTGAAGATACATTTAAACCATCGGGCAGATTAGGTAGTTCTCTTTCATCTGGTAGATAAGGCCCGGGACTAAATAGTGCTTTATATAGAGTATCCCAATCAAAAGTTTCTTTATCAACTAACTCATAAGATTTGAATCCTTTAATTCCATATGAGAGAGAACTACCTAATGTACTCTCTGATAACAATAAATTAAGTAGCGGAATTAATCTTATAGCACCTATTAATGCAAATAGAATTATTATGACTATAAAATTTTTTAAAAATTTTTTTTCTTTTGAAATTAAAAATGATAATGTAGAAAAAAAGAATAAAAATAAAAATATAGGAGCTATATTTAAACCTATACCACTAAACAATATCAAAATTAGTATAAATAGGCAATAAAATAAGTGTCTGTTATTTCTATTCGCTTGCAAAAAACAGTATAAAATGAGAGGTGTGCATAGCAAGTATGGATATTTGCTACCACCGGTTGATAGCTGATAAGGCAAATAACTACTAAGAATAAAAATACTCGCAGAAAAGAAAGAACCGATCTTATTGTACTGGAGATGTTTTCGACAGAAAAAGTAAATTCCCATGACACCAACATAGTAGCATAACAAATGTATTAACTTTAACCCACAAACGCTCCCAAAGGGTAAAATGAATAAATAAAATAATGGGCTAAAGACCATGTTAGAAGAATGTCTGTAGAAAGGATAGCCTCCTCCAAAATAAGGTGACCAGAAAGGGATTTTTTTATATAAGATAAGTGATTGACGATTGATTTCTAAATAAGAACAAAATTGTAATATTGCTTCCTCAACTAAAATTTTCTTTATGTCCCATATATAAGGTAAAAGGAAAAAAGTAGTTATTAAAAATAAAATAAAAATAACAACTGTATCTTTATTTAAAAAAATTTGTTTATTTAAAATTAACATTTCATATTGTTCTGTGTCAAGGCTTAATTAAGTTTTATCCCAGCCCATATTTTAAAAGCAACGTTCTTTGAAACTCCATACAGCATTTCTAATTATAGCATCATAAAATGGCGACTTCCACAATCTATCACAGTTTTTATAGTGCGGAAGATCAAGGTATTCTTTATTTGCTAGCTTTTCTCTTAAAATTAGCATTTTATGATTATTCCATATTTTAGCAAGATAAGGCGTTTCTTTAATGTCTCCGATTTCATTTTGATATCCATCGCTCTAACTTATTACTGACAACTATTGCTGTAAACGGTATAAGCGGGATTACGTATTTTATAAGTTGATATCGGCTGAAAAAAACAAGAACAAAATAGACCACTCCCACAAAAGAATAAAAATTTTCTTCTCTATTTTTACCAAAAAGAAATAGCAGTGGAAAAGTAAAAGCTGTGCTATAAAGACACCATGATAAGAATTGAAAACCTCTTGAACTAAAGGATGGATTATATACAACTGCTTCGGGAAATCTTTTGGATAAAAAACTAAAGTGATCAAGGCGGGCAAAATGTTCAACCAATATGCTTTTGTAATACACGGGTAAATCGCCCGTCATTATTCCTACAATCACAATGAAGACTATTAATCCTGCCGCTACCAAACAATATTTCAATAATATATGTTTAAATTCAAATCGCCTTTCCTTAAAAAATAGAGCTAAAGTTACAAAGCCTATAAATGTAAAGAAAATACCGTAATATCTAGTAAGAATTGCAGTTGTAGCAAAACCTAGGGTCATTTTATAATTTCTACGTAAGAGATAGCCATAAGAGGCAATCACAAGAAATGAAAAAAAATGATTTTGAGGAATAAATAAATATTCACTATTCCGAAATAGATAAAAACAGGTGGAGAAAAACAAAGAACATAATAAAAAACGAGGATATATAATTTTTTTATTGCTTTGAGTCAAAATAACCAAAAATAAAATGGTAATAAATCCAATAGATGTTAACGCTATAGAAGTAATGTTTTCTCCAAAAAGCAATATTGAAAACATACTAACGAATGGAGAAAGCGGTGGATCAGTAAATACGAAACCGAACCTGTCGGCATACTCTAGATCCCAATATGGCAATAAATGTCTTCTGAGGCTATCTGCTAAACCAAATGTCTCCAAATCATCAGGCTGACCTCCTAAAGGAATGGATAATATTTTTTCTTCTTTATAATCGTATTTGGGCAATTCTTTACTTATTATTTTTTCATGAAATGCTGCTGAAACAATAATAACTATCAAAACTAGCGCAACAGATGAGATTAGTCGATTACGATATGTTTGGAAATGAATAGTTCTAAGATTGCTCTGCGATCTAAACCACAGTGAAATCAATCCAATAAAAACAAATAAACATATAATTACTAAGATGTTTGCTCTATCTAAGGTATGTTGCCATATAATCTTAAATAAAGTTGTTAATGCAATTAAACTTGCAGTGCTTATAATAAAAGAAAGTCCCATAAATACAGGTAAGTCATTTTTAGCATTTTTAAAATGGAGCAGGAATACGCAACCTGGAATCAAAAATAATAAAAAGAAACCAGAAAGAAAAACAAAAGTACTTATTACAGCTGGTAGCAAACTGTATCCATCCAAGATCTCGGGATTAAATATAATTACATTATTGAATTTGCACTTATATATTAGCATTAGCATATATACGCCAACAAGATATGTAGTAACCGTAATCAAAGATACTTGGGTTATAAACTTCCTGTCTACAGAAATATTAATTTTCATACTATTTTTTACTACCAATATTATTTAAGTTTCTTAATGAATAATCCCGTAATAAATTACTTATAAATATTATATCTTTTTCATTTAAGTCGGAGTAGACTGGAAGAGTTAAGACTTTTTTGGAAGCTTCTTCGGAAATTGGGCAATTTCTTTTAAATTCATTAAATATCCGATAGTTATTGCAATCATAGGCTTGAACTCCCCTACAATCAATTCCGTGCTTGATAAATTCTCTTACAACCTGCGCTCTATCCTCCACCCAAACAGGGTACTTCCAGTATACATGATTCCCATCAAATGAAGTTTCTGGAATCTTAATACTATTTATATTCCCTAATAGTTTATTATATATTCTGGCGTTAACTATCCTCTTTGTCTGTAACTTAGGCAAATTATTTAATCGATCAATAGCTATTAGGCCCTGAAAATTCATATACCTTCTTTTTTTAATCGAGGTTATCATATCGTCTTTTTCTTCAAATAAATCTCCAAAAATATCACTATTTACGAGCTTTGTTAGTAGAATAAAAGGATATGTAACTAAAGAAAACATGCCCTTGCATGTTGCAAGCATAACTATAAAATTTTTAACAAATATTTTAAAAGTCTCGAATTTGCCTGGAAATGTAAACTCACTATATATCTGCTTAATTTTTTTGTATAGTGCTTCGTTGTTGGTCAAAACTATACCTCCGCCAAATGTAGGAATATCTTTAGAGAAGCCGAAACTAAAACAGGCGGCATCACCAAAAGTTCCGACTAATTTACCTTTATATGTCGCGGCAATTGTATTAGCGCAATCTTCGATCAGCGCTAAATTATATCTTCTGGCTATGTCCACAATATCATCCATATCACATGGGCTGCCAAATAGATGAACTGCAACGATTGCTTTTGTTTTACAAGTTATGCTCTTTTCTATCTTACGGACATCTATATTAAGAGTCTTCCTATCTATATCCACAAATATTGGTTTAATTTTATTTAATTTCAATATTTTGGGGAAGGCCGACATATTAAATGCCGGCAATATTACTTCATCGCCGTCTCTTATGTTCAAGGCCCTGATTACCAAATAGAAACTTATTCTACAAGAACCTGTTGCTAAAGCGTGTTGGGCTGAATGATATTCAGCAAATTTTCGTTCAAATTGTTCTATATATGGACCATCAAAAAGTTGGCCTTTTATAAATAAGCTCCAAATACTCAGGAAATCTTTCCAACAAGTATTCGGCTTTTGTCTAGAGATCGGTCTAAAATATATTTTGGTCATAGCCTCTATAAATTTAGGCAATGAATTTTTATTTAAAAACTAAGTAAGCAATAACAAAAAAGAACAGCGCTGTCAAACAGTTTTCAAACAAATGAACGCTTTATCTTTTGTAATTGTAAAGGCCAGTTTAAAATACTTGAACTATTCAATGAACAAACCAAATTCATTTCCGTACCACTAGCATGTAAACATGATTGACAATTCTCTAACAATGGTAATTTTCCCCACGCTTCTTTAAATCCCTTTTTGAATACACTCACGCCAGAACCGCGACTAAAGTAATTGCTGCAGGCATATAAAGTGCCATCAGCATCTAAATCTGCGTATGCACGGCCTGCCCAACATTGATACTGTTTCGAAGGTCTTGAGTCTGTTGTTCGGTCATCATATAGCCACTGCAATGCATTATATAAGTAACCGAGCGAAGAACCAACAGGGGCCCCAGCAAGTCTTAACTTAATCAATTTTTGCAGGCATTTTTTTCTTTTCTCACCCCGGAGGACTAACTGCTGTATTTCTTCAAAAGATGGATGAAAATGTCCTTGGGGATCTGAAAAGAAGTCCAACATAGTAAAGGTGGCAACAATATTATGCTGTCGCGCAAACTCCACGATTTCCCCTACAAAGTCTGCATTCCATCGTGTAAGAACAGTTACTGTCCACACTGGAATATTAGACAACTTAAGCGCATTTAATGCAGATTTAATCTCCGAAATACTGTGTTCTCCCCGTAAACGGTTATGCACTTTTGGCGGCCCATCGTAAGACAAATATACAACATCTGCGTCCCTCAACTCATTCACCCGTTCAGCAACCTGATAGCCATTGGTAATCATACTAACAAAAAAACCTAAGTTCTTAGCATATTCAATAAGTTCCCCAAGGTCAGACCGTAACATCGGCTCACCACCCGTAAAGTGTACACGTTGGGTGCCACAATTCTTCATTTCGGATATAGTTGATTTCAGCGACTCTGTCGTCCATATGTCTTCTTGTGGTCGCTTATGAATATTGCAATATACACAACGATTGTTACAACGATTAGTCAGGCTGATATGAATACTGAGTGGCACCCGAAAAGTAGGCTGAAGATGCATCCGGAAAATCTGCCAGGCAAAGTATGAAAAACATTTAATTTTTCTCATTCTATAGAATTAAACAAGGTCATCTTCTGAGAGAAACTGTTGATTTATACTTCTCTTTAACCATAAAGCTTTAAATTTATTTATTTTAAAATTTTAAGTAATATTGTCGAAAATTAAGCTAAAGTGTTTTCCAATATAATATTAAGATAGCCACTTTAATAATCTAATAATGCCCATTTTAGCAGGCTTCTTATGAGCGGATACCTTAGTTCTTTTTTTAATCTCTCCCAAATTTTTACAGTAATATTCATAGGCTTTATAAAGCATTTCTTCGTTTGTCAAAGTGGGTTTCCAATGAAGTTCTTCTTTAATTTTAGAAGTATCAAATATAAAACTTTCACCAATCATTCTGTAGTGATACGGCCCAAGCGGAGATATTTTTAGTAAATAAGCAATTTTCATTAACAATACCGTTAACCTTTTTGGTAAAGAAGCGACTTTAGTTCCTGTGCCTGCTTTCGTTACAACATAATTATATACTTCTTTAAGAGACTTTACATTATCGGAACCAATATTGAAAATATCTGATTTGTTGTATTCCATAGCTTTTATACAAGCATCAATTAAATCCTGAGAATAAATAAACTGATATCTATTATTTCCGCCATCAAGAATCCATATTTTTTTACCTTCCGCAATAAATTCAAAGAAAATTGTAATTATTCCTAAACGGCCACAATCAATAATAGTTGGCGTTCTAAAAATGATGACATTAAAATAATCTGTATATTCAAGAAGTATCTTTTCCGACTTCCATTTTGATTTTCCATAAATTTCCACTGGCTTAGGTATATCATCTTCTTTTACTGGTCTATTAAAATTCTCTCCCCATAAACAGCTCGATGATGTAAATATTACTTTTGGAACTTTATACTTTTTAGCACATTCTGCAATGTTTCTTGTCCCATCTACGTTACAAGTCCATAACAAATTTTTATCTCCCGCTGAGAGTGCAAGAATAGCTGCACAATGGAAAATTACATCAAATTTGTATTGAGAGAAAATATTTTCTAGAGCTTTCATATTTCTAATATCTCCCTGAATAGAAACTAAGTTTGCATGGGAAGAATGATCTTTTTCAAGATCGATACTCACACAATAAAAATTATCTTTGAGTAATTGTTGCCTTAACAATTCTCCAAAAAAACCAGCCCCTCCGGTAATTAATACTGTTTTCATTTTTTCACCGTTTTTCTGCTAATGAAGCTAATTAGTTCATCCAGGGCATCCATCCACAACTCGCTTATTTTCAATCAGCGTTACAGAAAACGCTTTCTAGATTAGCTTCCAGACGAAACTGAAACCTGTTAATCTTGCGCCCAAAGTAATTATTCTATCCTTCTCTGTAAATATTTTCTTATAAGGAATAATCGCGAAAAGATGCAAGGATTAAAAAGATAGAAACAAAAGTACTTAAAAATATGTTTAAAAATAAACTTCGGATCAAATAAAAAAGAGCGGTAAAATTTTCTATGCATATTAACTAAATCTCTGTTCTCTAAATTGCTTAAATTAACTACTCTAGAGGGATTGTATTGATATATTTTTCTCAAAGCTTGAGGATCATAATGATATTCTTTTTCTTCATAAATACTAGATCCGGGGAAGGGCGTAAAAAAACATACCTGTATAACATCTGGCTTTAACTTTTTTGCTAATTCTATACTCTTATACACCTCTTCTTTAGATTCTGCAGGATTACCGATAATGAAAAGAGCGGCAGTCTCTACTTTTAAATCCCGAGCTATACTAAATATATTTTCTGCCTTCTTAACCCAATTAGGTTCATTTGTTTTCTTAAGAGTCTCGACAATTCTTTGAGACCCGGATTCAATGCCAATCCTGAGAAGACAGCACCCTGCCCGTTTCATTAATGTCATCGATTGCCGATCTAAATTATCGATTCGAGCATGAACAATCCATGGGAAATCAATCTTTCTATCTAATATTTCATGGCAAATTGAAATTATATGGTCTTGGGATGTGGTAAAATTATCGTCATCGAAAGAAATCACATTCACACCGGATGATAGTTGACACTCCACTTCATCAATGATGTTTTTAGCCTTTCGTGATCTCAACTGCTTGCCGTATGAATCTCTCATTAATGGGGAGCAGAATATGCAATTGTATGGACAGCCCCTGCTGCTTAAGATATGCCCCCAACGCAGGTGTTTATTTATTTTCAATGGATAAATCATACTGTATTTTGAAATTTCTTCTTTAGTATATTCTATGAAAGGCAATCTATCCAAATCTTCGACTATAAATGGTTTATTTCCATCAACGCTTCTATAATATTCTCGTAAATCCTGGAGGTTTTCTCGTTGATTAATTTTTTTTAAAATTGAGTATATCTCTAATTCTGTCTCGCCAGGCAAAATAAAATCTATCATATCATCTTGATTATAAAAATTAGGCAAAGAAGATGGACCGGGACCAGTAACAATTATTATGGCTTCAGGCCGTCTTTCTTTAATTGCGTTTATATAATCTCTAAGAACTTTAATATCCAATGGTGTAGAAGAGATGATTAAGATATCCGGATTAAAAGTAGAAGTCAAATTTGATAATTTACCTAAAGATAATGACTGGACGTAGGCATCAACAAAACGCACAAAAAAATCTTTTTCTCTTTTTAACAGTGCTTGAATATATTTTAATGTATAAGGCGGTCGATAATTAATCGGATGCTGAACTTCTCTTGTTATTTCAATGTTAACTCTGACTAAAAGAATTTTTTTCATTTTTATAAATATTCTTACTTAGAAAATATATCATTTTTAATATTGATATCTGCATCAATATGTTTTGGATAGTGTCTTTTAATATAACCGTAAACCTTTAAAGCCTTTTCTTTTTTGCCTTCTTTTAAATAAATTCCTGCTGTATCAAATAGTTCTTTAGCTTTAATGTTATCTCGAGGTATAAAACAATTGGCTGGGAAGTTTATAAAAATTATAGAGTTTATAATAAAATAAAGAAGTATAAAAGGCAAAATAAACTTAATAATTTTATAACGATTACTTAATTCTACCAGCATAGCTGATCCCAATATAAAACCAGGAATTACTGAAACAGCCGCCCACCAAAAATTGTCCAAATGAAAATAGAATCCTCCTCCCGTTTTTGGTCTTACAAAAGAAAAAAAGATGAAATTAAAATAGAATATCCACAAAAGCAACAAAATAAAATCGTTTCTTTCTTCTCTTAAAAAAAAGATTGACCCTGCAACACAAATTAACCCCATTAGCCAATTTAAGAAAGGATATTCAATGGAACAAATCCGATGAATAAATGAATCATTGAAACCATGCATACCGAAGATTATTATTTCGCCAAGAAAAAGAGATGTAGGGACTAAACTAAAAGATAAAAAATCGGTTTTCTTAAGATAAGAATGGTAGTCTGGATAATTATTCTTTATATTCCAGTAAATACTAGGAGAAACTATTATGACAATTATTAAAAGAAAAACAAGTAGATCTCCTGCGGAAAAAAGATTTTTATTTTTAGGATAGAAAAAGAGGTAGAAAACTATCATTGGCAAAAGTGTGAAAATTGTTCCTTTAACCAGCAACCCTAGACCCATCATTAACGCTATTGGTATAAGGAAAGCTCTCTTTCGAAGATGTAATCCGTTCTGCATTAAAAAAAGTATAAGCACAACGAAAAACAATAAAAGTCCCTCGTCTTCAGCTATCCTGGTCCAGCCAATATGGTATTGACTAAAGGTTAACAAAATAAGACAAACTATAGCAGTTTTTTGATCTAAACAACTTTTTACTAAATAATATAAAATGAGTAAAGTTAAAGTACCAAAAATTACCACAGGCAAGCGAGCGGCAATTTTGTTTTCCCCAAAAAGCGAAAAACTAATCTTCATTAAGTAAGGTAAAAGAAGCGGGTTATGAGTTACCTTACTTCCCAAAGGCAAATTTATTTTTTCACCAGCAAAGCTAATTTCTTTCACGAAATTTATTTTTTCTATCTCATCTGGATTATGAGGTATACTAAAAGCCGCGTATAAACGCAAAAAGAATGCAATAAGGATAATAACCAATAAACTTAAACTTTTAATTTTCTTATTATCGAATATGTTAAACATAGTCTTCGTTTATGTCATTAATTATATTCTATCCCATCACTTTATTTAGAATGTGGGTTAAATAAAAAACTTCCTTTTTTGATAAATCAAAAGGTAAGTTTATAGTTAAAATAGTTTCTGAAAGATATTTTGCTATGGGTGTATGACAATTTTCTACCAAATATGAACAATCTGAAGCATAATTAAGATTAGAATCTATCCCCCTTAAGAGCAAACCTTTAAAAACTTTCATCTTATCTTTAGTTCTTATAGGAAACATAAAATAATTGGGCAGGCTATCTGGAAGAATTTTCTGAATAGAAATAGAAGGTTTCAAATTTTTAATAAGAAAATTGGCTATGTTTCTTCTTTTCTGGATTAATTTCTTTGCAAAATTTATTTGTTTTACGCCTAACAAAGCTTGAAAGTTAGTAAACTTCATGTACCTCTCAGCAATTTCTGACTTTTTTAGGCTCTTATAAACCTCTAAAGGGTCATATTTAAATAGACTCATTAATAAAGTTAAAGGATACTCTATTAATGTATAAAAAATTCTGTTAGCCAATGCGATGTATATATATCTTTTAACTATCTCCTTTATCAATTCTGCTCTTCGAGGATAACTATAATATGCTATTTCATTTCTTATTTTATTAGCTAAATCAATATTATTAGTAACCACCATTCCTCCAAAGGAAGTATTGAGGGTCTTAGAACCGGTAAAGCTAAAAAAGCCTGCATCTGCTATTGCCCCGGTAAATCTGTCACGATAGCGACTGCCTAAACTATGAGCTGCATCTTCTATGACAAATAAATTGTATTTTTTTGCGATTTCTATAATTCTATCTAAATCACACGGTTGTCCAAACAAATGTGTAGCAATTATAGCTTTAGTATTACTATCTATTTTCTCTTCCACCCTTTCTGCATCCATCTGATAGGTATCTCTATGCGCATCAACAAATTGTAAACGAAAACCTTCCTTTAGCAATGACATAGGCACACCCTGAAAATTGTAAGATGAAAGAATTATTCCATCCCCTTTTTTTAATCCTAATTTTTTTAAAATTAGTTTTAGTGCACACCTTCCTGAAGATACAGCTATTGCTTCTTTAACCTCCACGTATTGCTTAAATTCTTGCTCAAATTGCTCTGTAAAAGGGCCCTGATATATGGAAGAAGATTTAATTAGAGACAGCACATCTTTAAATTCACCTGGATACATAGCTATACTCCTCTTAGGAATTTTTCTCAATAACATTCCTACTCCCTTGAATTGCCGGATGATTTTCAATTTGAAGAGGCAGACGTCTATAATTCTTCAAAGGTAAAAGATATTTATTAATAAAATCCTTATTTTCTCCTGCAAGGCAGCCTGCCTCTTTCTTGTTTTTGAAAGGTCCGAAATTCAACATTTTTTTCCATATCGACTTTAAATTTTCTTCTTTAACATTGCCAAAAGAAATCTGGATCATAGGACAAGATATTATATCCCCGTAACAAGTCAGATAAAATTCTTCAGAACCGGCGGGACAATGGCTTCTTAGATAGGCCTCATCAGTGTCCCGTATAACATGAGGAATCTTAATAAGTTTTCCTAAAACCTCCTTTTCTTTGTCATCTAATAATACATCCTCCTTGCCTAACCATCTTCCAACCACAGCGGGAATAGTAAGACCCAAAAGGGCATCGTATTTTTTTGCCATTTCTACTAATTTCACAATTCTATAAGTATTAATATTTTCTTTAATGCAAACTGTAGAAATCATACCTAGGACCCTTTTTTTCTTTATATAGCTTAACATTTTTACGCCCTGAGCAAAACATCCTTTGAATCCCCGAGAGAAATCATGTTCTTCAGCTATTGGACTATCAATGCTAATTTTAATGATATCCACACCCGCCTTCTCTAACCTATCTATTAAATCTGTACTCAATAAAAGACCGTTCGTGGTAATAGTTATAATAACTTTATTGGGCTGAAAACATTTGATTATCTCAAAAATATTCTTTTCCATTAAAGGCTCTCCACCTGTTAAATTTATCTGTATTGCCCCCAAATTAATAATCTCTCTGGCTACTTTTCTAATTTCCTGTAATGTTAATTTGCCCGTTTCGGAATTTCTCATGAAATAGGAAGAGCACTTTGTACAACTACATTGACAATCAAATGTGACACCTATTTCAACTTTTCTTACTACCTTTTGTTTTAATACCACAATTTTAAAATAATTATTTAAAATTCTAAATATTATCATAGGCTTTTTTAGTATTATCCTAGAGAGCACTTTTGAGTATTTTTTATATCTAAAAATATTTTTTAAACTTACATTCATAATTTTCCCAATCTCAATCCTGACCGATCGCAGGATGATCTTTTATCGAAACTGGTAAAACCTTACGACCAGTTAAAGGCAAAAGATATTTATTGATAAAGTCTCTATTCTCTCCAGCAAGACACCCTGGCTTCTCTTTATCTTTAAAGCCTTTAAAATCATGCATTTCCTTCCATATTGCCTTTACACTTTCATCTCTTACATTTCCAAAAGAAATCTGAATCATAGGACAAGGTATTATATCCCCATAACAAGTCAGATAAAATTCTTCAGAACCGGCGGGACAATGGCTTCTTAGATAGGCTTCATCAGTATCCCGTATAACATGAGGAATCTTAATCAATTCTCTTAAGACTTTTTTTTCTTTCTCCCCTAATAAAACATCTTTATCCTCCAGCCACTTCCCCGAAGCAGCGGGTATAGTTAATCCTAATAATGCATTGTGGTCCTTAGCCATTTCTACTAATTTCCAGATACGATAAGAATTTAAGTTTTCTTTGATGCAGACCGTTGAGAGTTGTGCAAGAATTTTTTTCTTTTTCTTAATATAAGCTAATGCTTTTATCACCTGGCTGAAACACCCGTTATACCCCCGGAATTCATCGTGCTCTTTCTCTATAGGGCTATCTACGCTTATTTTTATAATATCTACCCCAGCAGCTTCTAATCGATCGATCATATCCTCGGTTAATAGAAGGCCATTAGTATTTATAGTTAAAATAACTTTATGGGGTTGAAAACATTTAATTATTTCAAAGAGATTTTCTGTCAGCAGAGGCTCTCCTCCTGTTAAATTTATTTGCACTGCACCCAAATTAAGAATACCCCTAGCTGCTTTTGCAATTTCTGGTAAAGTTAATTTTCTTTTCTCCGAACTTCTCATGAATGTCGAAGAACACTTTGGACAATTACATTGACAGTCGAAGGTAATACCCATTTCAACTTTCCTTACTATCTTTGCCCTAAGTACAAATATTCGAAAATAGTTAAAAAGTATCCTGGGTATTAAAAGTGGTTTTTTTATCAAGATTCTCTTAAGAAGTATAATATACTTCATAAACCGGTAAAAAAATCTAATCGGTATATTCATATTTGTTCTTCTATATTTCTCAGCCTCTTATCTTTTTATACCAACTAATTGTCTCACTGATTGTATTATAAAAATCATATTTAGGGCTGAATCCGATCTCTTCCTTAATTTTATTAGAAGAAAGGCAAAAAGTGCAAGTAAGTTTTCTTAATATTTCCGAGTTTAAGGGGAATAATCCCGGGAAAAACTTCTCGACGCTATCTCCTACTTTTGCAAATATTTTAGCAATCCCTAAAGGTAGGTGAAAAAGAATAGGTTTTCTACCCAAAGACTCGGAGATTGTCATATATAATTCCTTAACTGAATAATTAATATCATCGGTTACAATATAAACTTTACCATTAGCTATTTCCTTACCAACCACCGATAGTGCTGAATCAACTACATTCCCTACATAAACCGAGCTTCTTTTATTATCTCCCCGTCCTATCAAAAAGAACCTTCTCTTACTAATTGCATCTATCATCTTAAATATATTCCCTTTATTACCAGGGCCATAAGCAAAAGGTATTCTTAAGGAAGTAGTCATGAACCCGTACTTTTTACCATATTCAGCAACCAATCGTTCACAAATCAGTTTAGACTCCCCATAAGCATTATTTGGCTTGACCTCGCTATTTTCTTCCAGTTCCTTTGAACTCTCAACCCCATCATAAACGCTTATGCTACTAAGAAAGATGAAATGCTTTAAACAACCGGCGAGACTTTCCAAAATGTTCTTAGCTCCCTTAACATTAACTTCATAAAGGTATTTTTTCTCCTCCTCAGACCGGGGTGTTTTATGAACATTTACAGCGGCAAGATGAAATACTACATCAATATCTTTACTAATAAGGGATAGGGAGTCTTTATTAGTAATATCGCCTTCATAAACCTTTGTTTTTTTAACCCACTCCTTATCAATCTTTTTTTGATCTCTCACAAAGATTGATATGTCAGCGCCTTTTTCGATAAGTTTATTTACCAGGTGTGTACCTATAAAACCTGTTGCTCCAGTGACTAATATTTTGCCCATAACTAAAAAATTTCTATCTAAACCTATCCTTTTATCCAGAAAATTACCGTTCTTGGAAATTCAGTTTTATGTGTAAAATTTTCTTGGCTTTTATTCATTATTTGATTTACAGTTTTTTATTTAATTGAAAGTATTTTTTTTATAACAATTAGATTATTTATTCCCATAAAAAAAATAATTGAAATTGCAAAAATGTTTAAATATTTATTCTTTGAATTCACTCTATCGGTAACTAACAATAATACAGTAAATGTAAAAAGTGAATTATACAGGAATATTTCTTTAACTCCATAAAACGAATGAAATATCATATAAAATACAACAATACAAACGCAGCCTATAAAAAAGTAATTTCTTTCCCTGGCTACACATTTTCTGTATATTTGAACAATGAAGAATAACATCCATACGATTAGACCTATATAACCTGTATAATTATACACTAATGGATTTCTTGTATAAGTCATCCTGATATTGGGGCCATCTCTTATTATTTCGGGAAACGGCCCAATAAAATTTAGAATAAAGAATTGTTTAAAAATTTCTTTAATTATCATTAAAGGATTATGAAAAACCCATAATTGAATCTCATCGCAAAACAAATCCCAATAAACATTCATTCTAGGGAATAAATCCGTTGCGAATAAAAGTTTTTGTAAAAATCGTAAAACAAATATACATAAAGCAAGTAATCCAAGGTATCTAAGAAGGTAAATTGTTTTTCGGTTCACTTTTAAAGCTATTAAAGTAATAATAAATAGAATTATAGTTGGTACAAAATTTACCCAGATCACCCCAAATGAGAGCACTCCACAAAGAATCCAATATGTAAATAATAATTTTTTCCTTTCCAGGCAAATTAAAAACAATATGTATGTTGGAATTATGCTACAAACTGACAAAGCGTAAGTTTCAGGAATTGAACTATAAATTATTTGACTCATGCTTAAACCGAAAATAATACAAAACAATGATGCCTCAAATGTTTTTTTTATTAGAATCTTAAAGCATATAAAAGTAAGTACCACCCCCAATGCACCATAGAATGAATTGACAAAGATTGATGCCACTAACGTTGAGGGAATAAATTTTGAAATTAAAATAACAAAAAGTGGGTTAAAGAAAAATATTAATGGGTGTTTTTCAGTAGTATACTGATTAGGACCATAATGAATTAGACTATTATCAAGATGATCAGCGTCAAAAAAAATATTATCAGTTTTGAAATATTCGGGAAAGGTTGTGAAATTCAGCCCCATTTTGAAATAAACAACAAAAAAAACAAATAATACTATTGCGCAAAAAACAAAATGCCTATTTACTATAAAAGTTTTCATGTAATGTATTGTGTATTGTTTCAGACCCTTTCAAGTAAAAAATGAAAATTATTTGTGTAGACTGGGACCTCAGTCACTTTTGAATTTGAGCCAATTTTATTCTGTAATTTACGCCTTTGTTGGGCTATCTGGGTTTTGATCTTTCTCATCTTGACAATCTCTGTATCTCGGCCTGTGAGCCTATCGTAAGGAGTTACATTGCCTATCCCCTGATGCGGCCTGTCGTGATTATAGTAACCAAAGAAGCTCGATAAGCTATCTCTGGCCTCAAGATGGTCTATGTAATCGTTGTGGTATACCTCTTCCTGCTTAGTGGTTCTAAATAGCCTCTCAAGGACAGCCAAATCCTGTGGAATATGAGGCCGGGAGTAGTCATTTAAGACGCCTATGTCCTTTAAGAATCTTTTGAAAGATTTTGCCTTCATCGGAGAACCGTTATCTGAGTGTATAATGGGCTTGGTACCTTTCTCATGGAGGTTATATTCTGAGAGGGCAAAGTCTATTACCTTCTCAAGGTCATTGGCGGTTTGAGTAGCTGATAATTCCCAGCCTACCACATAGCGTGAATAAAGGTCTATAATGGCTATAAGATACCAGAAGGCCTTGTTTACAAGGATATAGGTTAGGTCTATGAGCCAGTGCTGGTGCGGATATGCCGCCTCAGGCCTTATCCAGCGCCTCTTAGGCTTTAGGATATTATGCTCTTTGATAAGGTCTTTTGCCTTTAACCGTCGATAGACAGTGGAAGAAGAGACATGGATATCCTGTTTTTCGAGGTTATACTTTATCTCCATGTGGTGTTGCTGAGGATAAGTGTCGGCATAGCCAAATATGGTATCCTCTTCATCAGCTAATAAACGGTTGCTGATATTTTTGGCTAAAGAAGGCTTATCAGTAAGGCCATTAAGGCCAAAGTCCCTATATAGGCACCTCCAGCGATAGAACCTATCCGGATTTAAGTCTAAGATACGGCAGGCCTTATTAGAAGATAGCCCGCTTTTGTCTGTTGG
>PNOQ01000008.1 GCA_013824915.1 Nanoarchaeum sp.
TATTAGATAAAAAAATACATCCTACTGTAATAACAAAAGGGTATAGATTAGCTGCTGAAAAAGCACAAGAAATTCTTAATCAAATAGCAGAAGATATCACAATTGAAGATGAAGAATTACTAAGATTCATAGCTGAAACTGCCATGACTGGTAAGGGCGTAGAATCTGCAAAAGAAAAAATCGCTTTATTATGTATCGAAGCAATAAAGCAAGTAAGAGCAAATGAAGAAACCGAACTTGAAGATATCAAAATAGAAAAACAGGTTGGTGCAGGTATATCCGATTCAGAATTAATTAGAGGTATTGTATTAGACAAAGAAAGAACACACTCTGAAATGCCAAAGAAGTTAGAAAATGCAAAAATTGCGTTAATAGATTCCGCTTTAGAAATAAAAGATACAGAAATTGATGCTAAAATACAAATAACAGACCCATCACAACTACAATCTTTCTTAGACCAAGAAGAAATGATGTTAAAAAAGATGGTAGACAAAATAATTAGTTCGGGCGCAAATGTAGTTTTTTGCCAAAAAGGAATTGATGACATTGCACAGTATTTCTTAGCAAAAGCAAAAATATATGCTGTAAGAAGAATAAAAGAATCAGACATGAAAAAATTAGCAAAAGCAACAGGTGCTAGAATAATTTCAAACTTAAAAGAATTAAAAGCAGAAGATTTAGGAAAGGCTGGTTCAGTTGAAGAGAAAAAAATTGGCGATGAAAACATGACATTTGTTACACAATGTGATAATCCTAAAGCAGTCACTTTATTAGTTCGTGGTGGTACAGAACACGTAGTAGATGAAGTAGAACGTGCAATTAAAGACGCATTAGGAGACATAAACGCTGCATTAAAAGTTGGAAAAATAGTAGCAGGTGCAGGTGCTCCAGAAATAGAAGTCGCAAAAGGATTACGTGAATACGCTAATACTTTATCTGGTAGAGAACAGTTAGGTGTACTAGCTTTTGCAGAATCATTAGAAATAATACCAAAAACACTAGCAGAAAATGCAGGTTTAGATCCAATTGACATGCTAACTGAAATGAAAGCAAAACACGACAATGGCGAAAAATGGGCAGGTATTGATGTTTTTGAAGGGGAAATAGTTGATTCTTGGAAACAAGGAGTTATAGAACCTTTGAAGGTAAAAACACAAGCAATCAAAAGCGCATCAGAAGTAGCTGAGTTAATACTAAGAATTGATGATGTAATAGCAAGTTCTAGTCCAAAAAACTCTAACCAATCTATGCCTAACCCTGAGATGATGTAAATGGTATACAGTGAAGATATTGCATCATGCTTAAAGAATTATAGAGACGAAATAATTCCTTTACTAGACCAAGAAGAATATAAGTCAGCAGGAAGAGGTCTTGGAAAAATTATAGTTGAACTTAGCGGAACATACGAAAGATCACAAAATTTAAAGGACCCAAGTTCAAAAGACCTTGTTTTTGGGTTAATAGCAAGACTTTCATCATTACAATATTTTTGTTTAGAAGATTGCCCAAATAGAGAGAAAATAATAACTTTAAAAGAACTTGTTCAAGAAAGAAGTAAATTAGTAATATCAGTAAGATAAAGAAAAATTTATAAAAAGCCTTTTTCATTTTTAATTATGTTATTTAAGAAAAAAGAAGATAATTTTGACGAAATAAACTATCAAATTAATTCTTATCTTGAAAAAAAGAAATTTAGTTCTGCAATTTCGCTTTACCATAAATTAAAGAATATTTACGATAATTCAGACAAAAAAGATTATGAACTATTCGATTTAACCACAAACAAATTAATTTTATTAATGAAAATTGATGAATTACACGATTTAATCAAAACAAAAGATTTAGAAAAAATAAAAGAAATTTTAGATTACCTAAAAGATAAATTAAAAGAAAGAGAAAATAATTTTCCTAATTTTTACAGTTATGTTGAACATCATTACGAAAGATATCAAACAATATATTATTACAAACAAACAAAATTAGAACTACATGTACAAATTGTTAAGATTCATAAATTAATGGAAGAAGAAAATTATGACTTAGCACTATTAGAATTTCCAGAAACAATGCGAATTTATAATGAAATGTCAATTTACCACAGAAACGAAGAGATTATAAAAGAGTTAGAACAACTAAAATCTCAGATAAAAATGAACCTATTAAAGCAACGTGCTTACGGACAACCAGCAGAGCTTAACATAAGAAGAATTAGACATTTATTAGACAAAGAAGATATAGATTTATCAAAAAACAAATTTAGCGATTTATTAGAGAGGATATAATTATGTTTAAATTTTTAAAAGATAAACTTAAGGGCGCATTAAGTAATATTTCTAAAAAGGTTGAAGAAAAATCAGAAGAATCAGTGCAAGAAGAAATAAAGAAAGAACCTAAAGTTGAGACACAAATAATAAAAAAAGAAAAAATAGAAAAGATTGCAGACAAAAGAACAATAGCACAAAAAATAAAAGAAAAAATAACAACAAGAAAAATTTCTAATGATGATTTTGAAGAAATATTTTGGGAATTAGAAATAGTTTTAATGGAAAACAATGTTGCTATTGAAGTTATTGAAAAAATAAAAGAAAGTTTAAAATTAGATTTAGTTAATGTTTCTATAGAAAGAAATAAAGTTGAAAAAATAATAGAAGAAAGTTTAAAATCAACAATAAAAGATTTGTTTAAAGATACTGATTTTGATTTAATTTCAAAAATTAAAAAAGCAGAAAAACCTTATGTTATATTATTTTTAGGTGTTAATGGCTCTGGAAAAACAACAACAATAGCTAAATTAACTAGATTATTACAAAAAAATAATTTGAAAGTCGTTTTAGCAGCAGCAGATACATTCAGAGCAGCTGCCATTGATCAACTAGAAACTTGGGGCAAAGAGCTAGATGTAAAAGTAATAAAGCATGATTATGGCGCAGACGCAGCAGCAGTTGCTTTTGACGCAATAAAACATGCTAAAGCAAAAAAAGTTGATGTAGTTTTAATTGACACAGCAGGAAGAATGCACTCTAATACTAATTTAGTTGACGAACTTAAAAAAGTTGTTCGTGTAACTCAACCTAACTTAAAAGTTTTTGTTGGAGAAAGTATAACTGGTAATGATTGTATAGAACAAGCTAAAAAATTTGATCAAGCAGTAGGTATTGATGGTATTGTACTAGCCAAAGCAGACGTAGATGAAAAAGGTGGAACTGCAATTTCAATTTCTTATGTTACTGACAAACCAATTTTATATTTAGGTTCAGGCCAAAAACTAGATGACTTAGAAAAGTTTGACGTAGCTAAATTAATAAAGAGTTTAGGATGGTAATCTATAAAATAAAAGAAAACTCGAATAAAGAGATAGAATCAATTTATAAAAAGGCTTTAAAGCAATTAGAAAAATTCTATGGGTTTAAATTAGAAAGAGAGCCTAATATAATAGTCATAAAAGATAGAGAACAATTAAAGACATTAGTTAGGGAAGGTGCAGATTGGATAAAAGGATTTAGTTTTAGTTATTTAAACTCTATCTTCATCTTAAATAAAAAAAGCCTAACCAAAAGTAAAAGAATAAGCAAAAAAACAGACTATGAAGGTTTAATAAAACATGAATTAAGCCATCAATTTTATCATCAACTTTCTTCAAAGAGTATACCTGCGTGGTTATCAGAAGGTACTGCATTATACACAGATGGAAGATTGAAGTATCAAAAAGAACCTGAAATTTTCACCAATTTTTTAAATTTTGAAAAAAATGAAGTAGGTAAGGAAGTATACAAAGAATCTGGATTCGCAGTAGAATTTTTAGTAAACAAATTTGGAAAACAAAAACTACTTGAACTAATAAAGGAATGTAAAAATATTAAATCTCCTCAAGAATTTAAAGATAAATTTGAGAAAATATATAAATTTGAAATGAATTACGAAAACTTCAACAAGTTATACAAAGGCTAGTTTTAAACAGAATATTTTATAAATAAAAACCACTAAAAATTAATATGAAAGCTCTAACCATAAAACAACCTTACGCAGAATTAATTTTACAAGGAAAGAAAGTTGTAGAACTAAGAAAATGGAAAACAGACTTTCGTGGTGAATTCTTAATACATGCTTCAAGCACAGTAGACAAAGAAGCAATGAAAAAATACGGTTTCGATGATTTGCCAGTAGGGGCAATAGTAGGAAAGGCAAAATTGATAGATGTAAAAGAATACAAATCAGAAAAAGAACATAAAAAAGATAAAAATTTACATTTAGCAGAAGAGTTCAACACAAAGTACGGATTTATACTAAAAGAAGCAGATAAATATGATAACCCAGTACCATGTAAAGGTGCCTTAAACTTCTGGGATTTTGATTAAAAAGAATTCTTTATAAACTCTAATTTTTAACTGATTTTTATGGTAATGGAGAAATTAGGCACATCTTTAAGAAATGTATTAAAAAAGATAGCTGGAGCTCCAATAGTAGACGAAAAACTAGTAAACGAACTAGTAAAAGATATTCAAAGAGCTTTACTTCAAGCTGATGTTAATGTTCAATTAGTTTTCCAATTAAGCAAAAACATAAAGGAACGTGCTTTAGAAAAAAACTTACCTAAAGGAATTAGCGCAAGAGAATATTTAGTAAAAATAGTTTTTGAAGAGTTAACAAAATTCATGGGTGGAACTCCAAAGCCAATTCAAATTAAAGAAAAACCTTTCAAAATTATGCTAGTCGGTTTATTTGGTAATGGAAAAACAACTACTGCAGGTAAGCTAGCAAAATATTATAGCAAAAGAGGAAACAAAGTAGCAATTCTTGGTTTAGATGTTCACAGACCAGCTGCAATGAAACAAGTTGAACAGATTGCAAATAAAATTAATATTCCATCATTCATAGGAACAAATGAAAAAAAAGCAACAGATATTTGGAAAAAACATAAAGATGAATTAAAAAAGTTCGATATAATAATTATAGACACAGCAGGTAGAGATGCTTTATCTGAAGATTTAATTAAAGAAATTAAAGATTTAAACAATACAATAAAACCTGATGAAAAATTATTAGTTATTTCAGCAGATATAGGTCAAACAGCAGAAAAACAAGCAAAAGAATTTCATGATTCATGTAATGTTACAGGTGTTATAGCAACTAAAATGGATGGTACTGCAAAAGCAGGTGGAGCTCTATCAGCATGTGCAGTCACTCAAGCTCCAATTAAATTCATAGGTGTTGGTGAAAACTCTGATGATTTAGAAGAATTTGATCCAGAAGGTTTTGTTGGTAGATTATTAGGTATGGGTGACATAAAATCATTACTAGAGAAAGCACGAGAAGTTATAACTGAAGAACAAGCTCAAGACTTAGGAAAAAAATTCCTTAAAGGTGATTTTAATTTCTTAGATATGTATGAACAAATTGTAGCAATGAAAAAAATGGGTCCAATAAGCAAAATCATGGAAATGATCCCAGGTTTTTCCAATATGAAAATACCTAAAGAAGCATTGCAAGTTCAAGATGATAAAATAAAAAAATGGAAATGTATTATGCAATCCATGACTAAAGATGAACTTGAAGAACCCGAAAAAGTTTTCAACAGAACAAGAATAGACAGAATAGCAAAAGGCTCAGGGGCCACCGCTTCAGAAGTTCGTGAATTATTAAAGCATTACAAGCAAACAAAGAAAATGACTAAACTAATGAAAGGCGATCCTGAAAAATTAATGAAAAAATTCAAGGGCAAGATGCCTGGAATGTGATAAAACCAAAATTTTAATAAACAACAACCAATCACTCATTCTATGCCAACCTTAAGAGAAGAAAAAGAAACACTAATGTTTTTGTGTGGTTATAATTCTTGCGACCAAGATAGATCAAATACATATTATCATACCCTTAATTACGGACCATCACAACCATTAATAGAAAAGCTGAAGTTTGTAAGACAAAATCATGACGCAAATGGAATAGTTCGTTCACCTAAAGGAAAAACTGAAAGAATAACACATTTTAATTATTCAGAAGTGTTTAATATAGATGAAGGAATATTAGGTATAGGCACAATAACAAGTATTCCTTTAGACGTATATTTAGAGCTAGGTTCACCATTAGTAATAAGAGTAAAAAAAATTACAGAAAGAATAATAACAACTCCAAATTTAGAAGAAAAAGTTGAACACCCACAATTAAAATAGTTTTATAGATATTTAAAAAAATAAAAAAAGGGTTTACTTTCCATTTTTATTTACCTTTTAACTAATCCCCAAAAACAACATCACTTCTCAGAAAAGTTTTTGACTGATAATCTGGATGATCAATTTTGTATTCTCCAGCAAGACTATCGTATAGATCCACCATTTCTTCATATTGTTCCCTATACATTTCTTTTGAAACTGGATCTAAATCTTTGGTCCTTCCAATTGCAAGAATCCCTGCTAGTCCAGATTTAGCATATCTTTGGCACACTGTTTGACAAGGTAAGTCTTGCTCTTCTTGTTTTACTGATTGTTCCAAATTAGGACTTTCTAACCTATTATAATAGTGTACAGATAGACCTAAAGCCCCAAGAAATAACGGGACTCCTAAGACGATAGGGTAAACGAATTCTTTCATCCATCCATCGCTCCATAGTTTTTTATTATTTTTCATATTCATTTACCCTCACTGCGGTATTATCTTCAGCCATACTATATGTATGCCTGTTTGTAATATCTAACTTATCTTTCTCCAAGGTTCCATCTAAACTTTCCACACTATATGAAGGTATAAAAGTTCCAAACGGATGTAATGGTGTCTCATAAGTTCTTACTTGTTCATAAGCTCCAGGCATTAAAGGATATTTATCTATTAAACGAGTAATATTATCTCCTAAGCCATATGCCCCGCCAACAACACAACCTATTGTTCCAATTATCATCCATTTTCTTGTTATTTTGTTTATTTTCATTTTTAATTATCCTGCCACTTTTAAGTCCGTGACCGTGACTTATCGTTACTGTTAAAAGACAAATTATATGTTATAAATCATTGGTTCAATTTTAGTTAAACCAAAAGGTTTAAAAATAATAATAAACTAATTGGTTCAATGATACTAAATAAAGGCGAAAACGTTAAAGATTTGATATTCGAAATACTGACAAGAGAATACCCTTTAAAAATCATAGAGTTGACTAATTATATCAGGAAAAGATATGGCAAATCTGTAACATTTCAAGCCGTGAGAAAAGCATTATTACAATTAAAAGAAGAAGGAATAGTGACAGAAGAAAACAATAAATACCTAATAAGAAAAGAGTGGGTAAACGAAACTAAAAACTATCTAGATTCTATATATGAGGTTTTAATCGGGAATAAACCCTCAATTAAAAAAGCAGATTCAATAAAGGAAGATATTACTGTTTTTTCATTTGATTCTTTAAATGAAATGATGAAATTCTGGCAAGATATAATAAGTTATTGGTATGATAATTTCAAGAAAGGGGATCCTAATATCAATTGTTATCAAGCAGCACATGCATGGGAAGCTCTTTTACACTTAGATAAAGAAAAACAAACCATGGGAAGACTAAAAGCAAAAGGTATAAAATCGTATGCTTTAAGCGTTGGGAATACACAATTAGACAAAAAATTATGGGAGTTCTATAATAAAATAGGAGTAAAATCTTATATTAATCATTCATCTTCATCCTTCGATAAATCTTACTATGTTGGGACTTATGGGGAAACAATAGTTCAGGTTCAATATCCAAAGATATTAGTAAACGCACTAGATAAATTTTTCAATAAAAATAAATCACTTTCTGATTTAGATTTAGATAGTTTATTAAAAATAGTAAATAAAAAAGTCAAAATTAATATGACCGTAATCAAAAATTTAGAAATGGCCAAACAAATAAACAATTCGATTCTTTCCCAGATAAAAGTTTAGCTGTAGAATTATTTATAAATAACTTAATTTCTATAAAATAATGAAAATTTTACATCGTGGTGCGGAAGCAATTTTATATCTAGAAAATAATATTCTAGTTAAAAAAAGAATTTCAAAAGGTTACAGGCATAAATTCATAGACAATACAAAAACAAAATATCCAACTAGAAAAGAATACAAATTACTAACAAAAGCATCACAAATTATTAACGTTCCAAAAGTTTTAGAAATTGATGAAGCCAATTCAATAGTTAAAATGGAATATATCAAAGGAGATGTTCTAAAAAACACATTAGATTCCTACACCAAATCCAAAAGAGAAAAGATAGCAAGACTAATTGGCGAACAAACTGCAATAATGCATGATAATGATATTATACATTCAGATTTAACAACTTCTAATATGATTTTAAAAAATAATAAAGTATATTTCATTGATTTTGGCCTAGGTTATATTTCAAAAAAAATAGAAGACCGAGCAGTAGATTTACACTTATTGAAACAAGCATTAGAATCAAAACATTATAAACATTATAAAGAACTATATGAAAACGTTCTAAATGGCTATAAAAAAAGCAAAGATTATCAAAAAGTATTAACTCAGTTAGAACAAGTAGAAAAACGAGGCAGATATAAAAGAAAAAGTGGCTAGTTCAAAACATTTTTAAACATAGTTAGTTTTAAAAACACTAAGCATTTGAACAAAGTGCAAAAATGGAATATAAAGCCCCATGGTGTAGTGAGTAACTAAATTACCTATAAGCCCAGCATACGAGGTTTTGGTCCTCGCGACCCAGGTTCGAATCCTGGTGGGGCTAGTATTTCATTTTTTATTTATACTGTCTAGATTTAGATATTACTCTGAAAGCACAACCCTCTCTATAGTAGCCATGATTGCTGCCAACCACGACAAGTCTGCCACTAAAGTTCCAGTTGTTGACATCAAGCGCAGAAACTTTTGTTGTTGGTTCTCTTACGTTTTCCAAGCTAAAAACAAAAGGCTTATTTTTGTAAGTACTAGCTATTTCAGCTAATTGCATTGCTCCTTTTTCACCAGCTAAAGCAATAACATATGGGTCTTTTGCTAAATCAAATACTGTTTGTTGTCCTCTTTTGAAACCTGGCTCAACAAATCTTACTGAAGGATCCTTGGCTTGTAATTTAGCTTCTAATTCGGATTCTTTCATTATTGGTAATCCATCTGATCCCAATATAGGTCTATCTTGAACATATACTCTCCCATCTGGGAGATATAATAAACTTGTATCTGCTCTCAACCAAAAATTTTTCATAATTTGTCTTATTTTTTTTGAATATGGATTATTTGGGTCTTGGATTACAGATTCATATACTATGTCTGCTACTTGAGAATATGTTGGAGTTTGTTCTCCTGCACGTTTTATTTGGTGCATACATTCCGTATGTGTTCCTGTATATGGTGGATGTTCAAATATTAAACCTGAACTTGTTGTAAGTTGTATTTTTGCTTTCATTTTTTGTGTCTCCTTCTTTTTTGTGGTAAGATAACCATTGTATAGTAATAACATAAGAATAGTTATATTTAAATATTGGCATACCAGTACTGGTAGTATGGAAGAGGAACTAATCAGAGAAGCAGGTTTAACCCAAGGTGAAGCCAAAGTATATTTGGCACTTCTTAATTTAGGGCTAAGCACATCAGGACCAATTGTAAAAAAATCTGGCGTTTCACGATCATTCATAGCAAATATATTAAACAGTTTACAGGAAAAGGGACTTGTATCACATGTTAAAAAAGGAGAAGTCACACATTATCAGGCAGAGAATCCAGAAAGAATAATACTATACCTTCAACAAAAACAGGAACAAATTGAAGTAAACAAAGCTAATCTTACTAAACTACTTCCAACATTAGATAATATAAAAAAGGAATCACCTAAAACAGTAATACAAGTATATGAAGGATTCAGAGGAATACAAACTACATTCGAACATTGTGAGAAGAAACTCAGTCGTGGAGAAGAATATGTATGCTTTGGTGCTCCTGGCTTCCAACAAGATAAATATCACGATTACTGGGAACAACACCACAAAAGACGAATAAAACTAGGTGTGAATACAAGAATGCTTTTCAATACAGATACTCCGAAAAAAGTAATTTCCAATAGGAATAGTTACAAAGGATGCAAAACAAGGTACATGCCAACTGACACGCGTACAAAAGCATGGATATTAGTTTATAAAGATACTACAGGAATATTCTTACAAGAACAGAAATTTGCAGATGAATCATTTGCTATAGAAATAGTAAATTCAGAAATAGCAAACAGTTTCAAAGAATTCTTTGAAGATTATTGGAGAAGAGCAACAAAATAATCTTTGAAATTATCAATTACGAATCCTGGTGGGGTTATCCTAACTTATCCCTGGTTTTTAGATAGGATTAAAAACCATTTGATTATATTCTTAAGATGATAAATCTTCAATTTGAAAGAGCTATAAAAGAATTAAGTGAAGTATTAGATAAAAACAGAATAACTTACGCATTTATCGGGAGTACAAATCTTGCTCTGCAAGGAATGGATGTAATCCCGAGAGATTTAGATTTAGTTGTAAGATTAGATGATTTAAGAAATATTCCATCCTTATTTTCAGTCTATAATCCATCTAAGGTTGAAGAACTAAGACCTGATCCTAATGACCCTGCATGGGCTTCTAAATTATTAGAGCATCCCGCATATAATGTGCATTTTAACATTGAAAATGTTCAAGTTCAAATTTTAGGAGAAAAAGATGATGGACATTATGTAAGCAAACTAATCTATCCTAAATTAACGTATGTTAATCTCAATTCAACTAATGTTCCTTGCTTTACTCTGGAAGCAGAAGCTCAAGCCTATGAAGATACTCACAGATCAAATAAGGCTGAAAGAGTACGGGAATTTTTAAGAGGATCAAAATAATTGAGGTAATTATACCTTATCAGCCCGTTTTAAGCAAAAAAGTCTAAAAAATAAATTTTAGTTATAAATCTGGGAGATATTATTTTTTATTAGAATTTTATTCAACTCTATACATAACATATTTGTAATACTCTTTTTTTGACTCCCATGCAGGAATAGGCTGGTCTGATAATTGGAAACCCCAAGATTCAAATTTATTAATTATTTCTGGGTGCCCCGCAGGAACGAGTTCTATTAATCTTTTGTAATCTTTACCATAATTATTTTTTAAATAGTCTACAAGTAAATCTAAAGCAAGTTTACCCGTGCCTTTTACTGTTGTTCCATGATGTCTCAATCCAAAATCACCATTTAGTTTATCTGGTATAAAATACCCAGTAATACCAATTTTACACTTATTTTGAATGATGTAAAAATACTTACCAGATTCAGGTTTGTTAGTTACACCAGCTGTAGCCCAACGTTGAACTGAATGTTTAGCATTATTCGCATTTTCAGGTTTTGTCCATATTAGATCTATCAGCTCAAATAAATCATGTTTCTCACTATTAAATTCACTTACTAATATTTCTCTTAACGCAAGAACCATTTTACAAAAGAGTATAATTCTATTTAAAAAAGCAACGAAATTATTCCTTCTTTCTCGTTTGCATATAATTATTTAATATTAAAGCAATCAAAACCACAGAAACTACATGTCCAATAAAAGAACCTATAATCGAAACAAGTTTCGCAGTGCCCATTGGACAAATATCACCATAACCAACAGTAAAGAAAGTCATTGTAGAAAAATAAAAGAAATCTCTAGAAATATTGGTATCATTAGATATCATCAAAGGGCTAAATCCACTACTACATTCACCATAGGTTAAATACCCAGTTCTAGTTATTTCTGCAAAATTATACAATGTAGAGATTATTAATAACAAAACTAACAATAGCAACGCATAAGCCCCAATCAAATGCCATATATTTTTAGGACTCATCAAAGAAGATAAAGTTTTTCTGATTACATGAACAATTACAGAAACAAGATAAATAATAATTAAAATATTAAGAGAAACGGTTATTCCTCTAACATACACATCCTCTGGGAAATAAGATGTAATAAAAAAAGTTATAATCTGCAATACAATCAATATTATAAATTTCTTCAATGGTTTTTCAAATAAAAAACTAGACCATTCTGACTCTTTTTTATTCATAGTCTAATATTAGAAAATCCAGTTTAAAAAACTTATCACTCCAAACTAATTATCGAAACCTTAATTTCCATAAATTTTATATATTTCTTTAAACAGGAATTACTATGATAAATGAAAAAAAGGTAGGTAAGGTTTTCGCCTATTTTCCAAAGATAGGTGTAGCCGCTATACAAATAACTGACGACCATGTAGAGATTGGGGACACATTGCATTTCAAAGGAACATCAACAGACTTTGAACAAGAAATCGAATCCATGCAAATCGATAAGAAAGAAGTCGACTATGTGCCCGCAGGAAAATCAGTTGGAATTCAAGTAAATGATAAAGTAAAGCCTGGTGACGAGGTATACAAAGTTTTATAAATAAGCTATTTTCTTCTTTTGTTATAGGGTAAACCGGTGAATGCTTGTTTATACCAGAAATAGTTGTCTATTTCTAAAAAGCAAAGCTTATAAACTAGTGTTTTAGCCTAAAAATACAAAATGGCAAGAATGCATTCAAGAAGAAAAGGAAAATCTGGAAGCAATAAACCAGAAGAAAATAAAAATCAATCTTGGCAAAGATATAGTGCCAAAGAAGTTGAGAATTTAGTTGTAAAAATTGCTAAGACAGATAAAAAGCCTAGTCAAATAGGTATGATCCTTAGAGATTCTTACGGTATTCCAGATGTCAAAACAGTAACTTCTAAAAAAATAGTTCAAATTCTTACAGAAAATAAAGTAAAACAAGATTTACCAGAAAATTTAACTTACCTAATCAAAAAATATATCGAAGTAGCTGAACATTTCGAAAAAAACAAACAAGATATGACAGCAAAACGTGGTTTACAATTAACAGAAAGTAAAATTAATAGAATAGTAAAATATTATAAAGCAACTAAGAAATTACCAAAAGAATGGAAATTCGAAAGAGATAAAGCTAAATTATTGATCAGTTAAAAATGGCACAAGCAAAACAATCTTCAAAAGCAGTGGACAAGAGAAAGAAAAAGAAGTGGGTTAGTATCTACTCTCCGAGCTCATTTGGTTCTGCTGAATTAGGAGAAAGTTATGTTAATTCCGCTCAAGATTTAATTGGAAGAAATATCAGAGTAAATTTAGCTTCTATAATGAAAGTTAAAAATTCTAATGTTAGAATTAAATTCGTAGCTAAAGAAGTAAAAGAAGATAAAATTATAACCGCAGCAGAAAGTTATGAAATCTTATCAAATCATGTTAATAGAATTGTAAAAAAAGGAAAAACAAAAATAGACGATTCTAGGATTATAACAACTAAAGACAACGTTAAATGTACAATAAAGACAATAATAATCACTAGAACTAAGATTAGAGGCGGACTTGCAGCAGTTTTAAAGAATGAAGCAATAAAAGTAATTGAAAACGAAGTTAAGTCCAAGACATTCGACAATATTTTAGAAGATGCTATAAGTTTTAACTTACAAAAACTATTAAAAGACTCCTTAAAGAAAATTTCACCAATACAGATAGTTGAAATCAAATATATTGGGAAATAATTAATTTTAGTTAACTTTTTAAATATCAATTAAACGATTCATAGTTATGCCTCAATAGCTCAGTCGGTAGAGCGCGGGTTTTGTAAACCTGAGGTCGGGGGTTCAACTCCCTCTTGAGGCTTATTCCTAAAACCAAAACATTTAAATTAATCAATTCTAAATTCTATTCTATGTCAGAATTAATCCCGGTAGTTTCCACAAAGATAAAAGATAAAGGAATTTTCAGTATGGACGATTTGTACAAAGGCCTAAAAGATTGGTTAGTACAAGAAGGTTATGGAGATGAAAAAACTAATTTTAGGGAAGATTATTACGTTGAAAGAATAAAAGGAGATTTCAAACAACTAGAAATAAAGTGGAGAGGTGAAAAAAACGTAACAAGTTATTTCACAAACCAAATAATAATAACAATTAATGTAACTTCGTTAAAAGATGTTGAAATAGAAAAAGAAGGTAAAAAATACGAAACCAACAAAGTTGATATTGACTTAAAAGTAGAATCTAATTTTATAAAAGATAGAAAAAACAAATGGACAAGTGATTTCTTTAGAAACTTATACGAGAGATACATAGTAAAAGAAAGAACAGAAGAATATATAGAAGATTTATACAACAGAACATACAGTTTAATAAATGAAGTAAAAAAATTCTTAGAACTACGTAGAGCATAAGACTTATAAATCTCTTTTTCTAAAAAACTATATGCCAGAAAAAGATAAGGTAGTAAAAGAATTAATAATTAACCAAAAAGCACAGTTCAATATGTTAGAGTTCTATAAATTTCTAAGCTCTTGGTTTGAAGTAAACAGATATATTTTTTATGAAACAAATTATGATGAAAAGCGAGATTCAGACAAAAAATCACTTAGAATTAGATGGAATGGATCAAAAGATGTAGATGATTATTACAGATTTAGTATAATTGTCAAAATAGAATTAAAAGATTACGAAATAATAGAAGGCGAAAAAGAAAAGCTAGTAGATGGAACTCTCAAAATCGAACTAACCTCCACTTTAATCTCAGACTATGAAGAAAAGTGGGAAAACGGCCCAGTTATGAAGTTTTTAAGAGAGGTAGCAGACAAATTCTTCTTTACAAACAAGCGTGAAAAATACATAAAAGAACTAAGAGATGACACCTACGATGTATTTGATAAAGTTAAGTCTTTTATGAACTTACAGAAGTTCAGGTAACCCTTTTTAAACTTTCCTATTTGTTACCACTACAAAGTTTATGGAAGTTTAAAGCAAAACCTTTTTAAATAGATTAGAGCATACTTTCTTTACGCCCGTTTGGGAAATTACCCAAAGGAGCTTATGATACTCATCAAGCAATGATGCTTGGGGGTTATAAACGGGCTACATAATCACAAAAGAACAGGTAATGTTCATCACATTCACGGTATGAGACCAAAAATAATAGTGTTTGTAATAAATATAGAAACTTGTTCTTAGAAATTTAGGAGGAAAATAAAATGGGAAAAATAGGCTTAGTAACAGCTAAGTACATAGTTCATGCTCACATCTCAATTGAGGGTACAGTAGACAGACCAGATGTAATAGGTGCCATTTTCGGCCAAACAGAAGGACTTCTTGGGGCAGAATTAGAGCTTAGAGAGTTACAAAGAAATGGAAAAATAGGAAGAATTGAAGTAAATATGGACACCGTAGGCGGAAAAGCTTCAGGTGAAATTATCATACCTTCAAGTTTAGATAAAGCAGAAACTGCAATCATTGCAGCAGCATTGGAAACAATACAAAGAATTGGTCCATGCAACGCTAATGTTAAAGCAAAATCAATAGAAGATGTTAGAGTATCTAAGAGAGCTCAAGTTATAGAAAGAGCAAAAGAATTGTTAAAAACATTAACAGATTCAATTCTACCAGATTCACAAGAAATAACTGAAGAAGTATCAGCATCAGTTAGAGTAATGGAAATTACAGAATATGGTAAAGATAGACTAGCAGCAGGCCCTACAATTGAAGAATCTGAAGAGATTATAATTGTAGAAGGAAGAGCCGATGTTTTAAACTTGTTAAAAAACGGTATAAAAAATTGTATCGCTATGAACGGAACATCAGTACCACAAACAATTATAGATTTATGCAGAAAAAAGACAGTAACTGTTTTTGTTGATGGTGACCGTGGTGGAGATTTGATTATAAAAGAATTAAAGCAAGTAGCTGAAATTGACTTTATAGTTAAAGCACCAGATGGTAAAGAAGTAGAAGAAATTACTAAGAAAGAGATTAACAAAGCTTTGAGGGGAAGAATAGCTATAGAACAAGTTTCTATGGAATTAGCAAACCCTCCACAAAGAACTCTTGGTAATAACAACTTCGAAAGAAGAAGACCAATGATGTCACAACAACCACCAATGAGACCTCGTGAAATTATGCCAAGACCGGTTGCACAACCTGTTAAAAACATAGAAGTTTACAACAAGATGTTAGAAGATCTAACTGGAACACGTGGAGCATACATTTTAGACGAAGAATCTAATATATTAGGAAAAGTTCCAACATCAGAACTTGCAACTACTATAAAGAATCTTGGTTCTGGAATAAATACAATAGTCTTAGACGGTGTTGTTGATCGTGATTTAGTCAAAGTAGCTGAAAGAGCAGATATCAAAAACATAGTCGCAATGGAATCAAAAGTTCCAAAATCAGCAACAAAGATAAATTTAATCACAAAGTAAATTTTGTGAATTTTCTTTCTTTTTATTTTAAATAAGAAGATTTATAAGAATATATTAAATCCACATAATATGGAATCTGATAGATTTTATTCTCCATTCGATACAGACAGAACATGGAGAACACATATACAGTTGGCATCCGTATATGCTCAGTTTGGAAACATAGGACGTATGGTTCATTCTCTTGAACAAGCAGTTAATTCTAGAATAGCTGAAGTATCTAATAAACAAGAATTAGAAGTTAAAGCAGGATATGCCTTTTGTGACTTAGCTAAAAGATTGGATGCTTCAAACAATAAAGAAATGGCAAGAAGAACATTAGAATTGTCATTAGATCATTATAAACGATCTGGACTTAAACGAAAAACAAGAGGAATAACTTTTGATGAATTAAAAGATTATATTGACGACCCAAATTCAACAGTGTCTATTAATAATTTAGAAATAATAACTACCAATTAACCGTTAACTTTTTAAAATAAAGAATTAATTTTTAAGTATGAATAAAAGGGCAGAAGAAGAGTTTTCTCCAAATATACTAGCTTATGGATTAGCTGTGCTAATTATAATTACTGCATTAATAATCAATTATGAAAAAGATTGTAAAGAAGATTTAACTTGTTTTAATCAAGCATTTAGTAGTTGTGAAAGAGCTAAAGTAATAGCATACGAAAACGATAATACTTTTGAGTATAAAATAATCGAAAAAGAAAAGTCTGATTGTAAAGTAGAAGTAACTTTAACAGAAGTTAATCCTGAAATTGAACCTTCTATACAAGAAATGTTCAAAGATAAATCAATGACTTGCACATTACCAATAGAACAAGAATTTACTTTAGACCAACTAAATCTATGTCAAGGCCCATTAAAAGAAACAATTTACGAACTAACAATACAAAAAATGTATAATTTATTAGCACAAAATCTTGGTGATATTATTTCTCAAATGAAAAAGTAGGCTTCCCAAAATCGACAAAGAACTTACCTGCTAGTTTGACCCTAATCCTTCCTCCCTTCTATTTATCATAGACGCCAATACTCAAGATTAAGGCTGCTTCCTTCCGGACCTGACCTGATTCTCAAAAATACCGACCCCATGAGACAGAAGATCGTAAGTTAGATTAAGACTAACAACCAAGCTCAAAGCCTCAATTGGGCATTCGGTTCCATCATATAGCTCGTTTATGGCTACAAGCGAGAGCTAACCGCCCAACCTAGCCTAAAAAAATACTAAATCCACAACTTTTAAATATTTCCTTTTTGGCTAAAACGCATGGAAGTAGACAAATTTTGCCAAATATTAGCAGAAGAAATTTCAAAAAATAACATCTCTAACGTAGATGAATTGCTATTATTTAGAAATAAAATATCTAGTAAGTACAAACAAAAAGAACTTCCTAGTTTAATTCAAATCCTATTATACCTAAAAGAAGAAGATAGAAAAAAGTTCAAAGTAAAACCCACAAGAACTATGTCTGGAGTTACACCAATAGCAATAATGACCAAACCAATTCCTTGCCCACACGGCAAATGCATTTATTGCCCAGGTGGATTAAACTCACAGTTCGGCGATGTCCCACAATCTTACACTGGTGGAGAACCTGCAACAATGAGAGCCATTAGGAATCATTACGATCCTTATTTACAAATATTTAACAGATTAGAACATTATGTTTTATTAGGACATCCAATAGACAAAATAGAATTAATTGTAATGGGCGGAACATTCCCATCATTTACTCAAGAATATCAAGAAGAATTTATTAAATTTTCATTCAAAGCTATGAACGATTTTTCAGATTTATTTTTTAACAAAAATGAATTTGATTACACTAAATTTAAAACATTCTTTGAATTACCTACAAATGATTTTAAAGATAAAGGAAGAACAGAAATAATACAAAAAAAACTATTAAAAATAAAATCTAATTGTATCTTAGAAGAAGAACAAACAAAGAATGAAACTGCAAATATAAGATGTATTGCATTATGTATAGAAACAAAACCTGACTGGGGATTATTAAAACAAGGAAATGAATTACTAAGATTAGGTTGCACAAGAATTGAACTAGGTATACAAAGCGTTTATGAAAATGTTATAAAACATGTTCATCGTGGTCACACAATTCAAGACACAATAGATTCAATCAGAATTTTAAAAGATTTAGGATTTAAAATTTCAGCACATTACATGCCCGGTTTACCTTTAACTAACAAAAAACAAGACATAGAAGGAATGAAAACTTTATTTTCAAATCAAGATTACTGTCCAGATATGTTAAAAATATATCCCACAATGGTTAGTAAAGGAACTTTATTACACGCTGATTATTTACAAGGCAAATTCAAACCCATAACTGCAAAGGAAGCAGCAGAAAGAATAGTAGAATTCAAAAAATTTGTTCCTGAATATTGTAGAATACAAAGAATACAAAGAGATGTTCCAACAAAACAATGGGAAGCTGGAGTAGAACTAACTAATTTTAGACAATATATGTTCCAAAATTACAAAGTTAAATGCAGATGTATAAGATGCAGAGAACCACGAGATAAAAATATTAATTGGAACAAAATAAAATTAAAAGTAACAGAATATGAAGCTTCAAACGGAAAAGAATTTTTCATTGCAGCAGAAGATAGTGAAAATGATTTACTTATAGGATTCGCAAGATTAAGATTTCCATCAGAATCACTAAGAGAAGAAATAACAAAAGATTCAGCCATGATTAGAGAACTACATGTTTATGGCACCGCAACAGCAATTGGAGAAGAAGGTTCAGTACAACACAAAGGTTGGGGCAAAAAACTAATGCAAGAAGCTGAAAAAATCGCAAAAAAGCATAAAAAAACTAAAATGTTAGTAATTTCTGGCATCGGAGTTCGTCAATATTATTACAAGTTAGGTTACAAAAAAGAAGGCCCATATGTAACTAAGCAACTATAATAACCTTTAAATAATCATTAACTAATTATACTAATTATGGACCAAAACATAATTCTTTCAGGCTTAGAACATTTTGATGACACAGAAAAAACAAAGATAGAGACTATATTGAACTCAGACTTAAATAAAATAAAAGGTTTTTCAGGAAAACTACAAGTACAAGCCAAAAAGCTAAACAAAGATGGAAAAAGATGTAACTATATATTCACAGGCAAATATTATTTATCTGAAGATATGATTCACGTAGAATCTTCAGAATGGGAATTAGAAAAAGCAGTACATGTTTTAGTAAACAGAATAAATAATAGTGTAAAACACAAATACAAAAAATGACTGAATACAAACAAGTAATCTTAGTAAGAACTGACTTAAGGATGAGCAAAGGCAAACTATCCGCGCAAGTTGCCCATGCTAGTGTAGAAGCTACTTTAAAGTCTGAATCTGCAAAAGTAAAATCTTGGCAAAAAAAGGGGATGAAAAAAGTTATTCTTCAAGTTGACAGTTTAGATGACTTGTTTAAATATAAAAAACTCGCAGAAGACAAAAAATTAAAAACTGCATTGATAAAAGACGCAGGTAAAACTGAATTTAAAGAACCTACAATAACATGTTTAGCAATTGGCCCAGACGAAGAAGAAGGAATAGATATTATTACAGGCAAATTAAAAGCTTTATAAATTTCAATTAATTCTCTTTTTTATGGTAAAATATTATTATCCCCAAACATATAGCCAAGCAAGAGAGGTACTAGCCTATCAATCTAATTTAGAAAGTGCTTTAAAAGAGTTAGTTCTAAAGGCAACAAGAGATGAAGATTTAGTGGCGAGATTAGATTATGCAGGGTTAAGACATCAATATCATATTATATCTGGTGTAGCAAAGCGTATACTTAGATCAGAACCAAAAGACTTATAAACGTTAATTCTACACTCAAACCTAGGACGATCAAAGCAACCTGGCCATACCCGAACTCGTTTCGACCTCGGAAGTCAAGCAGGTTTACGTTCTGTGTGGTACTGCACTTCGTGCGGGAAGCACAGAAAGTTGTCCACTTATTTTTCTAAAACTTTAAATAATAAGAGTTAATTCTATTAATTTGAGCGCGAATAGTATAGTGGTCAGTATTTAGCCTTCCCAAGGCTGAGACCCGGGTTCAAACATACTCGCTGGAGCTTCGAAGCTTCCAACAGTGTTGAAAGTCCCGGTTCGCGCATTTCAAAACCTTTTTATTCTATTAAATTAAATTAATTCTATGGTTAACAAAGAATTAGTAAAAGAAAGGATACAAATCTTATTCGAACAAGCAGAAAAAGCAAAAAATCAAGAGCTAGCAAATAAATATATTCAAACTGCAAGAAGAATTGCAATGAAAGTAAATTTGAAGCTACCAAGAACATACAAAATAAAATTTTGTAAACATTGTTATAACTATTTTATATTAAAAAATTACAGAGTAAGAACAAGAGATAAAAAAATTATATATTACTGTTTAAATTGTAAAAAATATACTAAATTCTCACTATTGAGCAAGAGATAAATAAACACTCTTCCAATTATTTTTTATCCAATCTTTTTCTAATTTGAGTAACATTTCAAAACCTCTTTTATTCAACTCTCGATTAACAATATTGCCTTGATGTGGATGTCTATATAATCTAGGATAAGGACTTTGAAAACCATGCATATAATGTACTAATTCATGAGCTATAGTTGTATCAATAATATATTCCGGCACATCCAAATGTCTAAATAAAGAATTAACAACTATTTCACTAGAACCATCTTGTAACTTTTTTATATGCCCAAATTTATTTTTCCATCTACCTTTGAATCTAACTATAACTCTATTCTTCCTCTCAACTTCAGGCATTAATACTTTCCAAATATTATCTAACCTAGATTCTAACCAAATTTGATCTCTCATAAAAATAAAAATAGATTAACAGTTAAAAAGATTATTGTCTTATAAATTCAGAATATTCTCTAGCTTCAGCAGGATTAACAAAAAAGTATAAAGTAAACTGGTCTTCCAATCTTCTAATAGATAAACAATTTATTCCATCTCCCGATTGTGCAGAATTACCAATAATAAAATCCATAACATATTCATCATTTTTAATTTCGTTTAACCATTGTATATAAGATCTAGAATTTTCTGGGAAGTATATTATTGCTTTGTCATTTAAATTTCCTATAATTCTTTTACCATCTTTGTTCCCAACAACTGCTTTTTTTGGTAAAACTCTGAGTATATCTCCTTCATAAGGAGTATCACAAATTGTAATACTTAGCTTAGTATCACTTAAAATTTCTCTAGTTTTATCAACACAAACGGAAGAAACTCCTTCGAATACGATCCTATCCAAATCAAATCTTAACACCATAATATTTACCTTAAAAATTCGAAAACAAGGTTGGTTTATAAATCTTCCTATGACTTCTTAAACTTAGCAATATCTTCAAGCAAATCAATATGGCCCAAAAACAAAGCTCTGCAACAGAATCTTTTCAAGCCAAGTTCATCCATAACTTTTTTAGGATCTTCTCCAGCTTTAACTCTATCAACATAACTTTCCCATAATTGTCCTATTGGTTTTCCACATGAAAAACATCTTATTGGTATTATCATTTTGGTCTCATCTGTATGATTTCTGTCTCTTTGCTCTAGCACCACTAGAATCGTTTGGTTTACGTTCTTCTTTTCTTCTTGTGTCTGCTACTAATAATCTTCTATCATATGCTACATATATTGGTTTTAATGCTTTATTAGCTTCTACTAAACATCTAGCAATAGCTAATCTTGCAGCTTCAGCTTGAGATTGCCATCCGCCACCAATAACTCTAACATAAAAATCAAATTTATTAGCAAAATCTCCAGCCAAGGCTATTGGTTCTTTTATTTTTAATCTTGCTAAGTCAGGACTATAATTTTCTAAGTATGTACGATTGATTTTAACTATTCCCTTTCCAGGTTTCATTGTTGCTCTTGCTATTGCAGTCTTTCTTTTTCCAGATTTATTTATTACTTTCATTTTCTCAAGTGCTTACAAAGCTCTCCAACAGTAACATAAGCTAAAGTTGTACTATTGTTTATGTTAGCATTTTTAATTGTTTCTACTTTTTGATTTCTAAATTGATCAGGCACACCAATATGACACATAATTCTTTTGTATGCAATTTTTCCTTTGTATTGATCATAAGGTAACATCCCTCTTATTGCTCTTCTAACAAATCTATCAGGCATTGCTTGGAAATATGGTCCTTTCAATGGACTTCCTCTGTCTAATTTTTCTTTTTGTCTTGCAAATATTTCTTTTTTCTTACCAGTAATTATAGCTTTTTCACAATTAACAATATCAATTGTTTCTCCCATTAAAGCTTTCTTAACAACAACAGTTGCTAATCTTCCAACGATTAAATCTTTTGCATCGACTATCATTTTAACCAATTATCCTTACATTTTTTCCTTTTGGATTTTTATGTAATAATTCCCCTATTGTCATTTTAGACTTTACTTTATTAATTGCTGATTCACTGAAATTATAAGCAACGACAGTAACATTATGATCTAAGTTTCCAGTTCCAAGAACTTTTCCAGGAACAATAATTGTTTCGCCTTCTTTAGTATTTTTATTTATTCTCATTAAATTTACGTTTCTTCTATTTCTTGTAGGCTTCTCTAATTCTCTAGCTATCCTTCTCCAAAAGTCAGAGCTCTCTTTAGCTGCAACTTTTCTGATTTCTGTAATCAGTCTTTCCATACTTTTGTTTGTTGGTCCGGTTCTCATTTTTAGTTTATGCGGGGGGCAGGGTTCGAACCTGCGCAGGCACTAAGCCACATGGTCCTTAGCCATGCTCATTTGACCGCTCTGACACTCCCGCATTTAGACAGTGCCTTCACTTCTTAGTGCTTTTTTTATCCTTTAAAGCATCAACGAAATCATCTATTTTTTCGTTAAACTTCTCTAAAGCTACAGTTATCATTTCCATCGGTTTTATTTGACCGAATGATTCAACGTGAAATATGAATTTATTTTTTTCGTAATCGACTTTTAATAGTTCATCACATATTCCTTCACAAGCTTCATAAAGATTATCTTTAAGTAAAGTTTTCTCATCTAGTTTTCCATCAACAATAGCAGTTTTTGGGTATTTATCTTTAAACTGTTCTAATTTTTTTGCATCATGAGTTATTTTTAATATTGGTTTGTGATGATAATAAACTACACCTGGAGCAAATTTCATGTGAGTTTTTCCTCTTCCAAGAACAGCAACTGCAATTAATTCTAATTCTTGATTATCAAGTAATTTAACTAAAGGAATATTTCCGAAAACAGGCAAAGTTTTTTCATCTTTTGATTCTAATTGAGAACTGTACACAGTAGATTTACCTTTAGCAACTAAAGTAAACTCAACTTGACATAAAGGACAACCCTTGCCTTCACATTTACATTTGTCTCTTTCATTAAATATTTTTAAATCAGTAGTTAAAGGTATTAATCCAAGTCTATGTGCTAATATTTCATCAAATAAAGCAGAATCATTTTTTATAAATTCTACTTCTTCAATTGCCATAGTTGGAACTTCTGAAACAATTAATCTTCTTAAAGTATTGATTTCACTCTCGTTAGTATTTGAAAGTTCCAAAACAACATTATTTTCAGTTTTTTCTATTAATTTTAATTCCATCTTATACTCTTCTACCCCTCTTTCCTCCCTTTTTTCTACAAGTATCATGAGGAACAGGAGTTACTTCTTCTATATCTCCGATTTTCAAACCAGATCTAGTTAAAGTTCTTATTGCAGCTTGTGCTCCAGGGCCTGCAGTCATTGGACCATTTTGTCCACCTGGTGCTTTAACTTTTATATGAACAGCATTAATTCCTTTTTCTAAAGCAGCTTCAGCAGCATTTTTAGCTGCAGTCATTGCAACTGTTGGGCTAGCTTCTAATCTGTGAACCTTAGTTATTACACCACCACTACATTTAGCAATAGTTTCAGATCCAGTAATATCAGTAATATGAATTATAGTATTATTATAAGAAGAATATATGTGAGCAATTCCCCATCTTAATTTTTTACCTTTATTATCTATGTAAACCATTTTATTCCTCAGCCTCAATTAATTCGGGCACTTCTTCCGCAACTTCTTCTTTATCTTTCTTAGATTTTATTTCTGCTAAAACTTTTTTATCTTGTTTAGTCAAAACAACTCTTTCTGGATGATCCTGTTTTGATAAACTTGATCTAGGATTAAAAGATATTTTTGATTCTTCTTCTAAACTAACCATATATGAAGGTGCAGTAACTTTTCTGTCCCCAATGAATATATGTCCATGAACAATAAATTGTCTTGATTGGCCAATAGATTTAGCTAATCCCTTTTTGAAAACCAAAGTTTGTAATCTTCTTTGGAAAAAATCAGGAGCTTTCAAAGCTAAAACATCTTCTATCTTAGACTCAGGAGTTGCTAAACCATATTTTAACAATCTGTTGATTAATTGTTCTCTTTCTTTTTGTGATTGTTCTGAAAATTTAGTAGCAATAATTTTTTTAGCTTGATCTCTAGCTTTTCTTAATTTGAAAACTTCTTTCCATATTTCTTTTTTATTTTTGAAACCAAAATCTCTTACATATTCTTTTTCTTGTAAGATTCTATCTTTTAACCATGGGTGTGCAGGTGTCTCGTACTTTTTCCTTAATTTTTTAATCTGTCCCATTTATTTTTTCCTCTTAACACCTAATGTTTTTTTATTACTTCTGAAGTGAGCTTTAGTTCTCTGACCTCTTGAAGGTTGTTTATTAGCATGTCTAGAACCTCTGTAACTTTTTATTTTTCTTAATCTTTTAATATCAAATTCATTTCTTAATTTTAAATCAACACCAACTAAATGAACATCTTTACCATCATCATAATCTTTTCTTCTGTTTAACATCCATACTGGAAATTTATCTACTTCTTTTAAAACTAATTCTATTTTTTTAACTTCTTCATCAGTTAATAGTCCAGCTTTCTTTTCTCTATCTACACCAGAAATATGACAAATAGCATTAGACATTGCAAAACTAATTCCTTTAACTTTTCTCAAAGCTGTATTAATTGGTTTAGAACCATCTAAGTCAGTCGAAAAAATACGAATCATAAACTTTATTTTTTGTTCTTCCATTGTTATCTTGAGTTTACAGCCTATTTAAAAAGCTTTTGTTAACCTTGCACGAACAGTCTATGCTTATCTTCATTATTTAACTCAGCATATATTCTTCTTATTACGGTTTTTTTTGGATCAGGTATTAACTTTACCCTATTCTTCAAGTCCTCGAATGATTCAAATGGTTTTCCTTCTCTTTCTTCAATAATCATTATCGTGTGTTTTTTTCCTATACCCGGTAACAATTCCATCTGATGCATTCTTGTGTTTATTGGACCTGCCACATTGAAAAAGTCAACGAACCTTTTCTCGTTCTGATCCACCATCTGTTCTATTACAAAGTCCAACTCGACTTTAGCTGTCTGTGTCAACTTTGACAAAGGTATTTTACCCACTATATGATGTATGTGGTCTCTCTTGCCTTCCCCTATATACACCTCTTGGTGAGGTTGTAAAAATTCCCCTTTCTTGGGGACCAGTTCTAGCAACGTGAAGAAATTCTTCCCCATAGCTTGCGCTATTGCTGTCTTCTGGTGCATGGGTCTTACATCGAACGGATACCCATGCGGAAGGAAATCCAATATGATTGCAAGTTCTTCCTTTGTATTTTGACCTATCATTTTGATTATTAAACATGTTTCTTCACTATGTCTACTATTTTCTTCAAATCTTCTTCTTTTAAAGTTATGTTTTCACCAGTAAGTATTGTCTTCAAACTATCTGTATCTTCTGGCAAAATATTAATTATTAAAGTTATAAGCTTAGGTTTTAATCTTTGTATTTGAGCATCTTCAAGCTCTTTTGTTAATTTTTTATAATCTTTAGTTTTTGGAACAACTTTTAGATATTCTTCAACTTTCTTAGCTCTAAAATTTAATTCCTTGTCTCTTTTCTTCATTTCCTGAACATAATTATCTAATTCAGGTAAACTTATTGATCTTTCATTTATGACTTTCATTTTAAACTTCTCTTTAAATGGACAGGATGTATTAATAATTTTTTCTTTTTATCCCCATCCATAATATTAACATAATAACTGCATCCTTGCTTTCCAACTATCACTCCAGATTTAGCATGGAACCTTAAGTGATACAAACCATCTTGCATAGAAGGCTCAGCCACTAAGTAAACTTTATCTCCATCTTTAAAGACTTGAAGGTATCTTCTAATAGATATTTTACCTCTAGTTCTTACCTTTTTCTTTAATTTACTTCTTGTTTTCCTTCTATATCCGCCAATTCTATCCATATTT
>PNOQ01000055.1 GCA_013824915.1 Nanoarchaeum sp.
CATAGAAAATATACGAAATGCGTTAGATAACAATACAGATGACGCAACTTTAACATCAATTCTACATAAATTTTCATCTGAAGATGTATTACTAGTTGAATATCCTTTTTGCCAACTGTACAAAGGACAAGTATACTTAGTATTGCCTGATGGCCCATTTAATGGCGTAAAATCAAAATCTGATCTTGAAAACACAAGATTTTACAAAAAAATGGTTGATGTTTTTGGAAGCCATCCTTATAGTTTTAGGGTTAGTTCAATGTTTCCTACTAAAGACAAACCAAGTGTATTAATCTCAACAGAACGTGGAGATGAACATGAATCTAGAACTACTCTTGTTAAAATTACTCCGACTTATTTAGTTTTCAATCCTAAAGTAGCTAGAAGAGTAATATATAATCCTGGGAGAAAAGGTTTATACAATTTAGAAACGGCAGTAAAACAAGACCAATTTTTGGATAGTATTATTCAAGTTCATTCTAGTAGTAGTATTCTTTAAAAAACAGTCATTTTAGTACAGTAGTTACAAAATAGAAAATTTTATAAATCCAATTCTTAGACCGTTAATTAAAATGGCACAAGTACAATACCTTCCGGGTTTAGATTATTCATGTACTAACGAAAGTTTAGATGCAATAATGGCAGGTTTAGATGTACAACCTCAAGATAGAATACTTGCTGTAGCTGGTTCTGGTGATCAAGCATTTGCGTTCTTAGAAATTGCGAGTCATGTTAAAGCAGTTGATACCTCACTTCCTCAAATCAAATTAGTAATACAAAGAGCCCAGCAATTGAGAGAAGGTAATTATGTAGATTTTTTGAACTATACCTATAATGGATGTTTAGATTTCATTAGGCCAGCTCCAACCTATTGGCCAGATACTGGCACAAGGTATGAAAATGCCCATAAACCGGGGAGAAGTGCCTACTTTGCTAATAATTTTCCTTCTAGATTAGACAAAATTAGAGCAAACTTAGGTAATTTAGAAATTTCAGAAGAAACTGCAGATATATTAAAAGTTGCTAAAAAAGAAAGAGGTTATAATAAAATTTACTTATCAAATGCTATAGGATATAATCGTACTCTAACTGATGATAAAATTCGTAGGATTTTTTCTCCATTACCAAGACTCTTACCTGCAGATGGACTTATCTATATAGCAAATGGTGGACTATTTGCTACGTATTCGCTAGATAGCACATTGGTTTTTCCAGGTGTAGAGCTAGACAAAGAACTAACAATAAAAGCAAGAGAACTAGATGGGTGGAGACCTGCTGTTTACAGAAAGCGTAAATAAAAAGATTTAAAATACTTTAGGTTTAGTTTAAAAGAATGGTAAAATTAGTAGTTATGATTCCCGCGTATAACGAAGAAAACACAATAGCTAAAGTTATTGAAGATATTCCTAAAAAAATAACAGGTATTTCTGAAATTCAAGTTTTAGTTATGGATGATGGCTCTAAAGATAAAACTGTAGAAGTTTCTAAAAAAGCTGGCGCCAACGTAGTATCTAACCATAGAAATATGGGTTTAGGTAAGAATTTTAAAAAAGGTATAGAACAAGCTTTGAAGTTAAAAGCTGATATTATAGTTAATATTGATGGTGATGGTCAGTTTGATCCAAAAGATATTCCTAAGTTAGTAACTCCTATACTTTCTGATGAATTTGATATGGTTACTGCTACACGATTTGCTAATAAGGAACATGCAAAAAATGTTCCCTTTGTTAAAAGACTAGGGAATAAAGGGTTTACATCTTTAGTTTCTAAAATTACTGGCCAAAAGTTCACAGACACACAATGTGGTTTTCGTGCCTATTCACGTGAAGCGGCTCTTCGTTTGAATACGTTTGGTAAATTCACTTACACTCAAGAAGTTTTTATTGATTTAGTTTCAAAAGATATGCGTATTAAAGAAATTCCACTTTCTGTGAGATACTTTAAAGAAAGAAAATCTAAGATTTCTGGAAAACTAGTAAGTTATGGTTTTAGAAGTCTAGGAATTATATCCAACGCTTTTCGTGATACTAGACCATTAAATTTCTTTGGTGGCCCTGGGATAATTGTGTTTGGTTTGGGTTTACTTGGTGGGTTGTTTTCACTTGTGTATTATCTTACTCATTTACTTACTACTCCTATTAAAACTTTATTTAACGTTTCCGTATTCTTTATGATATTTGGATTGCTTTTGATAATATTTGGTTTACTTGCAGACATGATGAGACGTATTAAATTAGTACAAGAAGAAATACTTTATAAATTAAAAGTGGAAGAGTTTAATTAAGAATGAAAACTCCATTAGTTTCAATAATAATTCCAACATTAGGTAGAGAAACGCTCTACCCTTTAATCTCTAAATTATTAAAACAAAAAGTTAATTTTGAATATGAAATAGTTCTTATTCCTCAAGTTAAACTTAAAAAAAATAAATTAAAAAATTCTAAAATAAAAATACATTTTGAAGAATTAGGAAAAGGATTTGCATATTACCGAAATATTGGTATCCAAAAAAGTAAAGGAGAAATTTTAGCTTTTATTGATGACGATGAGTTACCAATGAATAATAATTGGTTAGAACAATTAGTTAACCCAATAATAACTTCAAATGAAGATGCAGTTACAGCAGGAGTTAAGATAAAACTTGGAGAAGGTTATATTACAGATTCTATAAGTTTACTTGGTTTTCCTGGCGGGGGAGCAGTTGGCTTTAAAACAATGTGGCATGTAACAAAAGAAAATTACACAGAACATTTATGCTCAGGTAATTTAGGAATTAAAAAAAATATTATTGAAAAAATTGGTAGTTTTGAAAATTCTTTAAAGTCTGGTAGTGAAGATGTAAATCTAGCAGATAAATTAATACAAAATAAAATTAAACTAAAATATAACGAGGAAGCAACTGTTTATCATATTTCTAGAAAAGGATTTTTTAAATTTATTAAATGGAATTTTTTAAGAGGTAAATCCGCAGCAGAATATATAAAAACTCAAAAAAGTAAAACAAAAGTTTCTGGAAGATTGGCTTCATCTAAAAAAATATTAAAGAAAACATTAAAAACAAAATATTTCATTGGAGTTTTATTCATGATGTTTAATCAATATTTATTCCAAACCTTGGGTCTATTATATGGGAGAATTAAGAAATGATTAATGCTACAGTAGTATTGACCAGATATAATGAATCAAACAAGATTATAACCCCCTGTTTATCGAGTCTTTCTAATCAAAAAAATATAAATCTGGAAATATTATTCTTAGACCAAACGGAAGATGCAATCATAAAAAAATTATGTAAAACTCTTTCTAATAAAAATATCAAAATAAAACATCACAAGATTGCTGCAAAATCATTATCTTACGCAAGAAATATCGGAATCAATTTGTCTAAAACAAAACTAGTTTTGTTCATAGATTCAGATGCAATCCCTCAAGAAGATTGGGCGTTTGAATTAGTTAAATCATTGGAGTTTGAAAATGTTGGAGCAGTTGGGAGCAAATCTATTCCATTATGGAAATCTAAACCAAAATGGTACAACAAAACATTACCAGCTAAAGAAGTTTATTCTTTATTTGATTTAGGTAATAAAACTATTAAAACAAAAAGAGTGGTTGGAGTTGGATTTGGGATAAATAAAAAAATCATAGACAAAGAATCATATTTTAATGAAAAACTAGGAAGAAGACCAGGTTCACTTTTGGGAGGAGAAGAAACAGACTTGTGTAACAGAATAAGAAAAATAGGTCTTGATATTTATTATGTTCCATCCTCTGTAGTTCAACACCAAATACAAACAAATCGTATGGGTTTGGGTTGGTTAATAAATCGTTTTTTTTATGGGGGAATTGGGAAAGCATATGTTGGTGGTACACCAGAAGTAAAATCAAAAAAATATAACATGCAGGATAAGATATTTGTTTTAATAATTTCTTTACCTTATTTAGTAGGATATTTATATGGGAGATTAAAAAAATGTTAGAAAACTTAGTAGAAGTGTTATCTTATAGTCTTCCCTTTCGAGATCACTATTTTCCAAATTTTTATACTGTTTTAGTTTATTTAATCCCAATACTTTTTGGTGGGTTTGTTTATAAAATGAGTGAAAAAGAAAAACTAGAAAACATACTAATATCTTCAACAATAATTAGCACAATATTTATTATTTTAGGGTTTATACAAAAAGAGATATTTCTTTCATTAGTTCTGTTTTATTACTTCTTCCTATTCATATTAATTGCTTATACAACAGGGTTTTTAATATATTTAGTAAGCAAAAGCAAAATTAAAATAGAAACAAAAAAAGAAGATTTGCCAGAAATTAAAATAGAAACAAAAAAAGGTTTTTTTATAGCTACAATAATTTTGATAATATTATTTTCATCAATAAATCTTATTTATGTTAAATTATCTGATTACCCAATTGGTGCAGATGTTTATTTTAACGCAGCAATATCCATGAACAGTTTTGGTGAATATAATGACGCACATCCATATTTTAAAGAATCAAATATTTTTCCGTATAGACCTGAAGCATATTCTATTTTTAAATTAGTAAATATAACTTTAGGTTCTAATCTAAATGATGTATGGAGATTTTTTCCAAGTATAGGAATATTTATCTTTCTTATTTCTTTATTTGCTGTAATTAGAAAAAATTTCGGTGATAAGGTAGGTTTTTATTCAATACTTTTTATTGGGCCACTCAATCAGTTTATGTTTAATGATTCTTCTCCAAGATTAATAGCATATATTCTCTTTGTAGTTATAATCGGTCTTATATTTAATTACAAAAGACGACTGGATTTAGTTCCGATATTAGCATTATCTTTTGCGTTATTCTTTTATCATTTAGAAATATTTGTTCAATTAATCTTGGTCTTAATTTTTTATTTTTTATTACAGAAAATAAAGGTTAGCAAAGAAGCATATTATATCAACAAGACAAAATTATCTAAAATATGTTTGATCGTAGCATTGTTAGCCATATTAATAATTACAAAATTGATGAAGTTTAATCAATCAGGTTCATTAATGGTGTATAATGAGATAGTTTTTAGTATTATTTACCCAGTAGGTATTATCTCATTCGTGGTAGGTATATTTTTTATTACTTCGATTACGCAAAAAGAGTTTTTAACAAAAAAAGATAAAATTATTTTATCAATAATCCTCCTTTCTCTGAACAGTGTATTGTATTTTTCTTATTTATGGGGATTTCATCATAGATATTTCACCGAAACAGCATATATAGGCATGTCCATTTTCGCTGCACAATACTTATCTACTTCAACTAGTAGTATGAACAAAAAATTAAAATTATTTTTTGTAATTTCAATAATTCTTATAACAATGTTGTCAATAATTCCAAGATTAGATTACTCTATATCCTATTCAAAAAATATTAATGGGGTACTAAATAATAAACAAGAAGTTTTGAATGAACTATCAAAAATTTCAAATGAATCAGATGGACAAGTTATTTTGGCCAATCCACAAGATTATATAAACAGATATATCCCATTCTACACCAATTTCTTTGTATTTACTGGTTTAACAAATGAAAATATATCAATACTTACTTTCTGTGGTAATTTTGGTTTAATGAATGAAACATGTAGAGAACGAGAAAGGCTAGGATACGAATTTTTTGAAAGCCCAACAAAAGAAACAATTCAAAAGATAAGGGAGAAATATGATATAGATTATATAATTTCATTGAAAGAATATAATACTACAATTATTGATAATGCAACGTTCGAAATGGTATACGAAAATGAAAAATATGTAATATACAAAATAGAAAATGAAAACTAAACAAATAATCTCAACACTAGTAATAGTACTAACACTATCTTTATTAGTTCTCTACATCTACAAAAATATAAACGATTTCAAACAACTATTAAATATCCATTCATACTACATAATACCCTTATTTATTCTAACGTTCATAGGATTATTCCTAAACGGTTACATTCTAGACATATTACTAACACCATTCAAAATAAAAATAAATAAAAAAGAAAAACTCCTCTTACCAATCCTAACAAACTTTTACAATTACATCACTCCATTCAGAGGTGGAATGGCGGCAAGAGCTATCTACTTGAAAAAGAAATACAACCTTACATACACAGACTTCTTAGGAACAACACTAGCAGTATATCTATTAGCGTTCTTCATAGCTTCACTAGCAGCTATAATCTCATTATTACTAATAAAATTCAATCTATTGATATTTATTTTCCTACTAATAATCTTCCTAATATTAACAGTAATTATCATAACTGCCCCAAAAATAAAACTAACAAAATATAACATGTTAAACCGTTTCATCAAAGTAATAAACGATTGGAACCTAATAAAGAAAAACAAACCAGTAATTTACAAAACATTCATAATAACGTTGTTCCAATTGTTTTTATCCACATTGAGTGTATTATTATGTTATAAAGTTCTAGGAATAGATATAGGATTCACAAAAGCATTATTTATTTCATCTATTAGCAGTCTATCTATAGTTATATCAATCACTCCAGGAAATTTAGGAATAGGAGACGCAATAAGTGTATTTTCAGCTAATTTAGTAGGAATTGACCTAACACAAGCAGTTGGAGCAACAATAATAAGCAGGGCAGTAGGTTTACTAATAATATTCATTATTGGGCCAATAGCAACTTATTATTTGTTGAAGAAGGAATGATAATACTGCGTTTTAAATAAATAATTTCTCAATAAAAAAATGGGTCTCGCCTATCTACTACATAATCTACCCCATTTTTTTTCATCTTAGCCATAGTCTTCTTTTGTAATTTTGATAGTTTTGCATTTCCGCTTTTAACTTCTTTATACCTTTTTTGGGGTTTACCAGTTATCCAATCCTGTCTGATCTGTTCAAAATCATGGCCTTTACCAGTTCGTTTAGATTCCCATCCCCCAAAAAGTGCATCAGAGTTCACAGCATCTCGTTCAGCTGCACTACCCTTTCTAACATTCTGTTTTATTCTATTCCGCTTCCTTTCTTTTGGGCTACTAAATAAATCAAACATACATGAGTTAAATAATAATAATTTATAAATTTTGTTAAACAATAATTTTTGCTTTTTTTCACAAAAATTGATTAATTTTTACAAACAAATCATCTAAAAAATATTTATTTTACAAGCCATATTCGCGCGACTAATATCAGTAAGAAACAAAATAAAAAAACAGATCCTAGCACACATATAATCTCAATCCATGTTAATCGAGACGCACTATAATTAATTGCAGACAGTATCATCGTTACGATAACCACAAAGATTGACATTATGGCAACTATGTTTGTGTAAATTTGATTTTGTTTTTTGTCTAATTCTTTAATTTTTTTATCTATACTATCAAAATTTTTATTATTTTTAGAGAATCTTCTATCAAATTCTCTGTCTAACCTATTTTTTTTTGATTTGTAAATATCAACCGATTCATATACTTTCATTTTACTAACCCCATTTCTTTAGCAAATTGTAAATTTTTATTTTTAATCCATTTTTCAAATTTTACAATAGAACTAGATAAGTCAGGATAATCTTTTTTTAATTGATTGATTAGTTTTTTGTGAACGTCATTATAATAATCATAATCTGTTTCTAACACGCCAAAATAAGCATAACCCTCTCTTATTTCTGGTCTGATATATGTAATATTGCCAAACAGATTATAACATTCTTTTAGAAGTTGTTCTTGGATTTCAATTTTTTTTGTGTAATCAAAAAGGTTTGATCCAATTAACACTGCAAATTTATTTATGTCAGTGATTATATCTTTCATTTCTTGATTATTCTTTTTGTCATTAAACTTTGGTTTATTCTCGATCATATCTCTTATCCAGCTTGCCTCTTTTATCATTTTGTAAATATTATCCTGGTCAAATCTATTGGTTCTGAAATACCGGAGAGTTTTGTTTATAATAAAATCAAATTTTTTTCTTATTTCAATAAATTCATCTTTATCTATATGGGAGTATAATTCATGAAATAGTATCAGAAAGTCTTCATAAAATTCTTTTATTTCCATGCATCTGCGAATACACGCTTATTTTTAAATTAATCGGTTTAAAAAATATAGAATCAATTATTTTATAAACACTATCTCCTTAAATAATAATATGAAACTAGATAAAAAAAATAAGAAAATACTAAACAGGATTAGATTCGGTAATAAGAAGAACAATATTCTTCCGGTAGTAATAATTTTGTTTATATTTTATTTATTTACTATTGGGGGAGTAGGATCTGCACTCAAAAATAATGATACACTCGAAAAACTAATAGCCCCATTTTTAATAATATTTCTGTCCAAAATTATAATATTAACTTTATTAATCAACGTAATATCTATTAAAAAATATAAATCCTTCAAAAAAATTATAATTTATCCCTTAATTTCGTCAGAAATAATACTAATATTTTTTGAACCATCGTTAAACTTTCTAATGAATGCAAGATATAATGTTCCTATACCTGATTTAGCCACATGGGCAATAATATTACTTATGTTAATTTCTTACTATGTAACTAAAAGTAATGTATTAAAAAAAGAAACCAACGGAAAAAATTATTTCTCTTATTATATGTCAATAATCTTCCTTTCATTTCTATTTGCATTTATCATGTCAGGGTTTATTTCACAAAAAAAACTTGAAATAACAACAGTATTAATTATTAGAGATATTTTGGTAGCATTATTAATAATATGGTTTATTTTAGATTATATGAACAAAACAAAAAATATGTTTGAAATGGCTATAGATCTGAAAAAACAAAATGCATGCCATGGAGATATAGTGTACTTTAAAGGTAAAAACTCATTAATAACTGAGATAAATGAAGAGAAAAAAATATTTAATTTTTCATTCACAGAAAAAATTTATTTATATCAAATCAAGAATGGGAATAGACATTTTGATACATATTATGAAGAACCAAAGTTTTTTGATTCAATTGGTCCAATGGATGTTTTATATCTTGGTTGTGATTTTGAAATACTCGGTAAATATATAATACTAAAAAAAGAAAATGAACCGAACAGAGTAATGATAATACCCTATTTTATAAATATATTGGAAACAAATAGTCCCAAACAAAACAAGAAATGAAAACAATACTTAACAACACGTTCAATCAACTAGTAGTTATCTACACGTTAATAGTTCTAGCAATAAGTCTAGGTTTTCTAAGTAAATACACATTACAGTTTCATATTCTAGCAATTATATTAGCAATCATAGGAATAACTTCTCTAAAAGAAAACAATTCAAGTAAAACTCATTATTACTTACTAGCATTCGCAATCTTAGCAATTCTAGTCTTAAGAGCAATCCCATATGTAACCAATTCAATTCCATTAGGTTACGATGCAGGGATATACAAGTACGGAATAGAAACTAATTATTTAGATAATTGGATACTACAAGGCGCATTCGAACCGGGATTTCTATACTTAATGCAATTCTTACATTTATTTCTATCTTCAACTACAATCCTAACATATGTTTTAATCTTATTCACTTTAGCACTAGGTTTAGTAATTTACAAAACAACAGAAATTTACAGTAATAAAACAGCAGCTATAATCTCAATCTTACTATACGCATTCTCACTAATTCAATTTAAAACGTACACATACATGTATTACAAAAATATAATCGCACTAACAACTGCATTACTAACTTTATATTTAATAAAGAAAGATAGTAAATTCTTTATTCTAACAGCTATTCTCACCGGAATTATTCACAGACCAACATTTTACATTTTAGGATTATCCTATTTTGTGTTTACAATAATAAACATTAAAACAAAAAAATTCAAAAAATATTTCATCTCAGGAATAATAATACTAATCCTAACTTCTTTATTCTACCTAGGAAAGTTCCAAAACCAAATACTAATCATGTTTGATCCAGTTCTACAAGGATTCGCTCAACCAGGCGAATCTCCCGGAACATTCATAGACTTTTCAACTTATTTATATTCAACTTTAGCATATTTACCTTTAGCAATCTTAGGTTTCATTCATTTCATAAAAAAGAAAGACTACAACTTAATTGCAATCTGGGCATTATTAAGTTTCATAATAGTTTACTTCCAATTCTACTTTTATAATCGATTCATAATAATGTTAGATATAGTATTAATAATATTAGCAAGTATAGGTTTTACACAAATAAAAACAAAATATATAGCAATAATAACAATTCTTCTAATCTTAAGCGCAGGAATAATAACAACAAAAGAAGCACTAAACTCAAAACCATTAATAAACAATAACGAACTAGAAGCAATACAATACTTACAAACAACAGAATCTAACAGTTACGTAATGTCAACTTCTTCCTTATACTCACCATACATCTTAGGTTATTCAGGAAGAAAAACAATAGCTCCAGGTTTATTTGATTATAATCAACATAATAAGTCACAATGGATTACATTCTGGACTACAAATGATTTAAACCAAGTAAAAGAATTCCTAAATCTCTATCAAAAACCTTTATATATTTTCATTGGTAGCAAACAACATGATAATTTACAACAATATAATGAATGTTTCAATCTAACATACAACAAAGATAATAATAAAGTATATCAATACACCTGTTAAAAATGAAAGCGCCACACGAAAAAGGAAATAAAACAAAAATTATAATAGCATTAATCCCAGTAATTATGCTTCTATTATTAGTTGCAAACAATTTCTTGATAGACAGAACATTCACAAAATTTTACGATATTGGTAATAATGATAAATATCTAACACCATTAAATAGAATTTCAGAATCTACAGAAGAATACAGGAATCTAACTGCGCAGTTAGTTTATTTTGATGTTACACTACCAACAGGAACAGAATCAATAACAGTTCAAACAAGATTACAACCTAGCTTACCAAATAATTCCATAATCAGTATGGGCGCACAAGATCAAGATGTTTGGCATTACAAATACAAACCAATTTTTAATCCTAAGCTACAATCAGAAGAATCACCAATTAACTATACAAAAGCAGTAGAAGACAATGGATGGTACATAACAACTACAGCTTTTAATATTAAACAAGATAATTTAACAATAGTAAACAATAAACTTTCACTACTTTTCAACGTTCCACACTTAAGTAAAAACGAAACATTAAACTACACAATTCCAGTAGATTACATTAAAATAACAATATACAAACCAGGAATACTATGAAAATGGCAGAAGAAATAAAATATGATGGTTTAACAATAAAAGGATACAATGGTTCGACCATAATAAGTTTTAATATTAGTGAAGCCTTTGATAAAACTAATTTACGGTCGGATTTTTTAAAAGGGCAATTATATGTGGAACTACTATGCGATAATTTGATATCCACTTATCTAAAAATCCCCAGTGGGATAGAACTAGGGGTTTTTCACGATTTTTTAGCATCCAGACACTGTCCATTTGAAGCAAAGATAGCTATAATTAATTTAATGAAAGACCCAAAAACTAATGAACCGCTTGTTGAAAGAAAACTTATTGCTAGCTTAAAATTAATCGGTGAGATAAGAAATGCATTTCAACATAATATACAGTATAAGAAAGCAATAAATTCCCTAGCAGATTCTCGCAAATTTCAATTTGCAAATAATGAACATAAAATTACAAAATATTTAGAAAGTGGCGAAATAGAAGGCACAAAAAAACTAAGGGATGATTATGAGACAGAAGCAACGAATGTATATCTTATACTCTATGGATTAATAGAGAGTATGGGTGGCAGAAAAGATATAGTAAAATGATAACCAAACATTCAGAACTAATAAACCACGTATTTCAAACTTTACTAGTTACATATTTAATACTTTTATTATTAGAACAAATATGGAAAGGTTTTGTTTCTACTTATCTAAACATAAACTATTTATTAATTCTAGTAATACTAGCAGGAATCCTAGATGTTTTCACAGAACACAAAGAAACAAAAGAACCAGCAACAAAGAAAGATTATATCTTTATCTATGCTTTAGGAATTTTAGGAACAATAATAATCAAATTTAAAACAGTTCAGTTAGGATGGCTATCTTACATAATCTCAATAATAGCAGGCATCTTAATTATCTTATTATCACATCTAGTTCTAGAAGAAGATTAAACAATAAGTAAAACTTACCCTTTACTCAAGAATTTTCAAAATAAAGGGTAAGAGGTGCGCACACTAAAGAACTAACTTACTCCGGAATTCTATAAAACTGACAAGGGCAAGCAAAAGTCACTGGTTCTTGAAGAGTAAAAAGCATACTTGTGTAAGGATCTACAACTCGAACATTTAAAATTCCCTTAACATACGCTTTCGCATTACTACGATGTGTTTCAGCAAAACTATTTATACTTATTTCAAGATCATCCGAAAAATGAGGCTCAGTCTCATAACCATGAACAAGTATTTGTCCTGGTGTACCAACCGGAACTACATTTGGAACTAATTCTCCAGTTTCTTTATCGAAAAATTGTTCACCTTTAATAATTAATTCTTGTAATGTCATAAAAACGTAAACTAAACTTATTTTATAAAACTTACTAAACTATTATAAACCCAATAATATTTCCAATTTTATGAACACACTTGATATTACACTAAGAAGTTTAGAATCAACAAAATTAAGAGAAGCTAACGATAGAATTATGACTCCACGTTATTTTCTTGATAGTTATTTAAAAGGTTTACAAGATTCTGGTTCAATAAAATTAATTGAAAGACATCCAAAAACAGGACTGTGGCAAGTTGGACTAACTGATCAAAATTCACATTTTTATGGGTCTCAGGATGAAATCGCATTGAATCTAACTAAATTAGTAAACAGTCATTTAGCTTTTATAGATCGTAGCGAATTAATAGGAAAATACGATATTCTAGTTAGATAATATTATAAACCCAATAATATTCCCAATTTTATGAACACAATTGATATTGCACTAAGACCAGTAAACATGGGATCATTAAGCGCAACTCATGACTCTCTTATACCAGCGTATTCTTTTCTTGATGGGTATCTATTAGGTTTACACAAGTCTAATATAATATCAATAACTGAACGACATCCAAGCTTAGGAAGATGGGAAATTGAACTAACCGATCAAGATTCAGATTATTTTTTTATGTCTAAGGATCAAGTCGCAATGAGTCTAACAAAATTAGTGGATAATTACTTAGAATGTATGGTTAATAGTGAATTAACAAGAAAATACGATATTCTAATCCGTTAATAACCAGTATACCCACAAGCACCCATAACAGATCTAACTGCAAGACTACCCGCAGGATTAGTTTCATAACCAGCATTTACTAAAACTCTTCTCTCTTCATTAGAAAACTGTGAAATATACTCTACAATCTCTTTCTTTGATCTATCATCAAAATGAGTTCTTATAGTAAAATCATTCTCTTTTAGTTTTCCACTAAGATTTATCATTCTCTCTCTTGCTTCTAAGAATGAAGTTTTCGTAAACAAACCCATCTTTTCACATTTAGTTTGTACCAATCTAGCTAAACCTGCGTCCATAAGTAACGCTTGACTTAATAATAAATCAGGTACATTAGCATATTTATCAGTTGTCATAAAAAAGCAAATTTAACACTAGTTATAAACCTTTTCAAAAACAGAAATCTTTGTATATCAAATATGGATAATATTATTCAAATACGAATAACAAGATATCACTGTAGTCACCTAATAGGAATATTTATATACTTGTAGTCACCTATATATTTTATGCACATAGAAAAAAGAAAAGAAAACGGAAAAATAAAATATTACTTATCTCATTCTTACCGTGAAGGCTCAAAAGGTCATAAAATAAGAAAATATCTTGGATTAGACTTATCAAAAGAAAAAATAGAAGAAAGAAAACAAATTGCGGAAAAACTTATTCTTGAAGAGATTAAGAGTTACAAACTTGTTACAACACCAATAATACAACCACTTTCTAAAGAACAAATAGAACAAATCCAAAACTTACAAGATAAAGTTATGATAAAAATAAAACATCTTTCTGAAGAGCAATGGTCAAGATTTACAGAAATTTTTACATACAACACCAATGCAATAGAAGGTAGTGAATTGAATAGTCGAGATGTTAAAGAAATATTAGAACAAAACAAATGGCCAGATAAAGAAAAAAATGATATTGCAGAAGCATATGGAGTTCAAAATGCAATAAATTACATTAGAAAAAATAAAGAACATATCTCTTTAGATTTAATAAAAGGATTACATAAGATTGTTTTTGAGAACTCCAAAAACTTTGCAGGAAAATTTAGAAAAAGAGGGGAAGATGTAGTAATAAAAAATAAACTTGGTCAAATTATTCATATTGGAGCTTCACAAACTAGAATAATATCTTTATTGAATGAATTAATAGTATGGTACTATAAAAACAAGGCTAAATATCCTACCTTGGTATTAGCTGCAGTTGTACACAATCAATTCGAACATATTCATCCATTTGCAGATGGAAACGGTAGGATTGGAAGATTATTGCTTAATAATATTTTAATTAAAAATGATTTTCCACCAGTAAATATTGATCTTACAAATAGGTTAGAATATTATAGTGCTTTACGTGCTTATGATTCTGAAAAAGATATAAAACCAATGATAGACTTAATATTGAAAGAATACAAAAAATTATCTGATATTTACAGGTGACTACATTTCTTTAATTTGTGGTCACCTAATAATTAACTACAAAAATTAATAAAAAAGAATTCTCGTAGTGATAAATTGATTAATATTTAACCGCTAAATCTGGTCCAATTTTTAAATCTTTAAGGCATGGAAAAAAATTCACAAATTGGTTTATGTTAGCGCATCTTCTTCTCAATTCAATTTCTCTTGACATAATTAAAACTCCATTTTCACAAGTTAAATATGGATCATCTTTTTGGTATATTCCCTCTCTAAATGTCCATTTATGGATATCTAAATTGTCTTCCCATGGCCCTCTTCCCCATCCAAGCAAATCAAGATTTTTTGCAAAATTTTCTGCCCAAGCTATTCCTACTAAGAACTGATAACTACCGCTATTAATATGTTGATCACTATTATTTACAGTATCTTCAACGTATTTGACAGCGCCAAATAAATCTCCAGCAAATTTATTATTAAATTCACTTTCAATATAAATACGCCCACACAAAGAAGGGCTTATTTCTTTTAACACAAGTGCAGATATTCTCATTTGTATAACTCCGAAATTTTCTCATCTAAATATTTAGCTTGGTCGTGTGGTAATCTATTAGTTCTCTCACCATCAAAACCACATATAAGACCAGTACCTAATGATCCAATAACAGAAGTGTTTGCAAAGTCTCCAAGTGTTTTAGCAATCTCAATTGGATTACTACCTGCAACCCAGCCATAATTTAAAGCAACTTTTTCCAATAAAGTAAACGCTATTGCAGCATAACATGTTAATGAAACCGCATTATCTGGATAAAACAAACCTCTTGATATCAAACCACGCGGTTCAGTTATAAGTTCACCAAGTTGTTCTATCTTTTTATTATGTGATTTATTCTTTCTTCTCGGCAACATAACTTTCCAGCCTTTATTTATTTCAGCAAGTTCGGACAAAGAATCATCAATGCTTTGTCTTCCATTAATCGCGTCGTCTAGAACAGTATTATTTTCGTAAGCTGAAATTATTCTCTTTTGAACTTCTGAATCACGAGAATGAAAAAATTCTAAAATAGGCTTAGGCCGAGGCAATTCTTCACAAAGTTCATCAAACTTACCACCAAGTTTTTCAAATAGTTTTAGCCGATCATATAACGTCATAACCATAAAACGAGAACAAATAACTAGTTTATAAAACTAACTCTTCAGGTTGTTTATATTCAATACCACTAGGCCCACATTTAGCATAAATCACTCCCCTAGTATCTGCAGAAACCCTAGTGTTAACAATTCCCTCTTTAGGTAATGTAATGTCAAACTCTTTCAAACCTGCTTTTCTAGCTTCAGGAGTGCTTAATATTTCTTCAAGTAAATTACAAGCATCATCCGTAGAATTTGCAGCAATAATAGCATCTCCCCTATTAAAAACTCTCATAATTCTGTAATAATAATCCACTTTGAAGCCAATAATCCTATAAATATTGTACATGATTGTAAAATGGGAATCAAATTAAATTTATAAATTTATCTAGCGCCAATCATAACTTGCACATCAGTAGGCAGTTGTTCTATCTTCCTATTATTTATTTCATCACGATTGTATCCTATAACAACAGACTCAGAACGATCAAGTAGCCATAATGGATGTTGATCCAAAAATCTCCAAGGATTATTAGTTTGTACTACAAACTCTTCCACCCTTTGTAACTTTCTAAATAAATCTCTGTCTATATCTGAAGAAACTGCTTTTGCAACATGTTTACCATCTTCATCATAACAAGGGCTGTTACAAAAATCCATTAATGCATCATACATATGACGATCTTTTTCACTAAGCGGAGCGTTATCTTCCATAACCCACTCAGCTTCAAAATAAAGTGTTCCAACTCCTAAGCTAGTTTTTCCACGATTAGTGTTTAAAGTTAATAACATTCCGTTATCTCTTTTAGCAAAAATAGAATAATTATCTTTCTTTCCACTATAAATAGGATTATCAAAATAATAACTTAATACACTTTCAAATCCATGATCTTTCAATCCAGCTAAAAACGTTTCTAAGTCAATCATAAAACAGCAAAACTAAGTTCTTTTATAAATTTATCTAGCACCAATCATAACTTGAACATCAGTAGGTAAATTTCTTATTTTCTGCCTAGTTATTCTTTTACATTCTCCACTAGGAAGTTCAGCTTCTTTACTATCTAATAAAAATAAATTATGATTTTTATAAAATTTCCAAGGATTATTAACTCTTAATCCATATCTTTCAAATTTATGTATATGTGAGGTTAATTCATGATCAATACTAATCGCTTTTGCAGCAAGTCTTTTTCTATCGTCATAACAAGGAATACTGCTAGAGTTAAGTAGTACATAAAGTACAGCCACATTTCTTTGCCTGTCAGTTACATCTTCACAATTTAATTCATAATGTAATCTACCCGAACCAACTCCACCAGAACTAGTTTGAAAATCTAATAATAATCCGTGTTTAAGATTAGCAAATATATTATAACTTTCATGTGCGCTAGAATAACAATTAGTTTTAAAATAATAATTCAATACACTTTCAAATCCATGATCTTTCAAATCACTTACAAATTCTTCTAACTTTATCATAAAACAACAAACTTAACATAATTTATAAGATTAACTATCCAATTTTCTAACTAATCCGGAAGCTCCAAGTAATAAAAGTCCTGCAGTAAGAACAGGTAAACCGTCCTTGTAATAATATTTTGACAAAACAACATTCTTATACTGTTCCAAATCTTTAATCTCATAACCTATTTCTTCAATTTTTAAATCTAAATTTTCACCAATATTACAATCAAAATAAGGAACTTGTTCTACTGTTCTTTTTATACTCTCTAATTTTTCTAACTGGTTAGACATATCTGTATAAGTTACAAAATCAGGAGTATGTCGTATAACATTAAATCTATTTTCGTGGTACATTCCACCTGCAGCTAGTACAGTTAATCCAAACCAAAATAAAAAATTAGCAGCTTTCATCTTTTGGGAAACGAGGTAGAATTTATAATTCTTTCCCTGATTTAGGATCGTATCTTAAAGCAAAACCCAATAATTCGCCTAAAAATAAAGCGTAAAGACCAAATCCAATTTCTTTCTCACTAGTATGGCTTTCAACTTTTACTCTAACAAAGTCTTCACGTAAATATCGTTCAAGTGAAGTCATACCTAAATCAGAACCATTCAAGTTCTCATTAATTAAATCATATAGCTTTTCAACTTTACGACTAAACATATTTTGCATGTCATACTTGCCATGTTCATATTTTGGAGAAGCTTTAGGATGGATTTTTCTATAATCTCTAGTAGTAGGTACATATTCATTCACTCTCAAAAACAGACTTTTTTGTTCATCAATGTTTAGAAATCCATCTTCAATGTCAGAATGGAATTGCCCTAAAAACTCACCAAGCGTAATTTTATAGTTATAGTTCATATAATCTAACCTTTGGTCTTCAGTTAATTCAGCCTTAGAACTTTCACTCAAAGCTAAACATCCAGCCAGCACCCAAGGAACTATTTTCTTCATAAAAACAGAAACAAGCTACAACTTATAAACGTATTTTATTCAAAGATTACATTAACTAGCCAGTAGTACCAAATCAAAAGGTTTATAAATCAACTAATCACAAATCTCTTATGGAATATTCACATGATCCTGGATTAAGAACTTATCTTAATGAAATAGGTAAATATCCTTTATTGACAAGACAACAAGAGAAAGATTTAGCTCGAAGAGTACAAGCTAATAACGATCAAGAAGCTAAAGATAAATTAGTTAATTCTAATTTAAGATTCGTAGTATCTATAGCAAAAAAATACCGTCATAATGGTTTGGAATTTAAAGATTTAATCAATGAAGGTAATAGAGGTTTAATCATAGCAGCAGAAAGATACGATGGTAGAGATAATGTTAAATTTGCTTCATATGCATCATCATGGATAAACCAAAAAATATTACAAGCACTTTCAAATACCTCAAGAAATGTAAGAATTCCTATTGATAAAGTAAATCTTTTCATGCAAATGGATAAATATAGTGAACAATATGAATTAGTTCACGGTTCAAAACCAACCGATGAAGATTTAATCCAGAGATTTTTACAAGACACACCAAAACCAGATAGACATGATGTTCTATTAACTTATTACCGATTTTGTAATAAGGAAGAAAGTTTAAGTGTAGCATTAAATGATGAAGATGATAGAACTCTTCAAGATATGTTAGAAGCAGAAGAAACAATTTCTGATTTAGAAACAGAAGATTTAGAGAGAACAATTCGAGATGTAACTTCAAGTCGTTTAAATAAAAGAGAACAAAAAATTATACACTTATATTATTTAGCAGAACCTTCATTTACATTAGAACAAATTGGTGAAGAGATTGGTTTAACAAGAGAAAGAGTAAGAGTAATTAGGAATAAAGCATTAGACAAACTTGGAAGATCGGGGCCATTAAAAAAATTGCATAAAGCAAATTATCTCTAAACCACAATGATATATTCACTTAACGAACCAGAATTTAATAATTATCTTAGAACTATAGACTCCTATCCAATTTTATCTAAACTTGAAGAGATAGAACTAGGCAGATTAATAAAAATAAATAACGATCAAGAAGCTAGAGATAAACTAATAAATTCTAATTTAAGATTTGTAGTTTCTATAGCAAGGAAATACGCTAATCTAGGCATAAGTTTATCAGATTTGGTTAATCAAGGAAACGTAGGTTTAATCAAAGCATTGGAAAGATATGATTATCAAAGAGAAAACAGATTTTTTGCATTTGCATCTCATTCTGTAACAGAAGAAATAGTTGAAGCAATTTGCGAACAAACAAAGTTAATTCATTTACCAATAGAATTGTTAAAAACTTTTGTCAAAATAAAAAAATACTGTGATACACAAATGAAAACTAAAGGAACTCATCCTTCTGAATCTGAAATACAATCTTTATTTTTTAGTAATTCGAGATATCCAGAAGAAAGGTTGAGATTGTATCATCAATATTTCTCCGGTAATAATCTACGATTAGATGACAAAATTCTTAGAACGAATCCCGCATTAAGAACATCAGGATTTAACTTTATAGACCCATATTCTACAATAAACCAAGAATTAGAAATATTTTTAGACGACCGAGAAAGAGAAATAATCAAACTACATTATGATGAAGACCTTTCATTAGAAACTATTGGCACACAAATAGGTTATAGCCATGAAGGAGTTAGAAGAATAAGAAACAAAGCATTGGCCAAACTCAAAGATTCAAAAGTTTTAGAAGATTTACACGAATTACAAATTTAATAATTTTCAATCTCATCAAGATAATAATTATAAATAAAACTAACCTAAACCGTAAGAATCCACAAAATTTCTAATAACAGAATAATCATTGATATATGCATAACCACGTTCAGTTAATTCATACTTTCTTTTGCCATCTTTATCAACTTTTTCAACAATAAAGTTCTTACTAATTAACTCATTCAAATATTCAGTAAGCATTTGATGTGATAAATTAGATTTATACAAAATATGTGTAGGTTTAATATTCCCGTGTTTCTCTTTTATTGCATACAAAATGTCATGTATGATTTCTAATCTATCTCTTTTTCGATTCATTTTTGTGTATTCTATAAAAGTTAAATAATATAATTAAGTAGGCTAATAACTCAAATACGTGGCCCATCACATAAAATTTAATATGATCCATTGAAAACAAAAAGTGTATCTGACTAACTAATAAAAATACGAATGCAGCAGCGATTAATAACGCATTCCTTTTATGACAAACTAAATAGTTATTCATAAAATGTCCTATTAAGTATATCAAAACTGCAGAAGATAAAGCATAAAACATAATTAAATGATTCTGGCTTAAAAATATTGAAATTAAAGCTATCAAGTTCAATAACACTAATAACATCTTATTTTCGCTTCTAAATGTCATATAAACCAAAAACATTAACCCAATAGTCCAGAATATTAAATGTGAATATAAACCCAGTAATTCCAACAATGCAACCTGTTGAAGTAAAACCATTTTACAAATATTATCATCTAATTTAGCTATTATTAAAAAATTAAAAATTGATTGAATAATATATGATATCCCAATAAACAAGAATCCATAACCAATATATTTAATCTTTTTTTGATCACTAAGTTTGTAGGCTCTAAAGGCAAATACAGCTATTACTAACAAGATTATAGCAAAAATTAGTTCGAAGATTATATCTAATCCAGAAAACCAGTTTGGTGAAAAACATGAAAATGCCATATCAATACCTTTCAAACTTCTTTTTTAAAGCTTGCGAAACTATACTCATAAAGACAAAAGCTTATAAATAAGTTTTCTGTTCTAAACCTACGAATTAAAATGGAAGAACAAAAATTAAAAACAAAAATATTGGTCGACACAAATTATGCGACTAGTTCAAGATATAGTGATATTAATATCTATAGAATAGATACTGCACGTATGGCAACAATTTGGAGAGCTGTCGATTTATCTGAATATGTAAGAATCGCAGAAAACGAAATAGATCTAACTGACAAACCTTTAGTAAAAGAAAGATTAGAAACATTCAAAAAAACAGTATTAGACAGAAAAGTCGCAGCAGAATGTGGATACTATTTAGTTGAATAAAATGACATTAAAAAGCAAGCTTAAAGAAATATATGTAGAATGGAAAGAAAGAGGAGAATATGACAGTATGTTAGCTTCTGTACTTGGACCGTCTAATTATGCTCCAAATACAAGTTATAGAATTCATTCATGGCCCGCCGAAAAACTAGATTTACATGCAAGAGTATTAGAAGACATGATTAAAAGCCATAAACTCTCTACAAGGTATAAAGAAGTTACTGAAAGATTAAGATTATATCGAAATCGTGCAGATGATTTATTTTTAGAGGAAGAAATGCCAGGTTACAGACTACATAGAAAATGATAACAAACACAAGTATAGAATCGATTTGTGATTCCGAAACTGAAACTATTATCAAAGAGTCAATTCAAGCAAAACAACAAAGCCCAACTAAATTCGAACAATTAATAAAACATTACAATATAATAAATCGTTCACAAATGAGAACACAAAATTCAAATTTTTTAGATATTTACGCAAGAAGATTAGAAGATAATATCAAAATAAATCCAGAACTTAGTTTAAATCCAATTATTTTAGAAAGACAAAAATCTTATAGGTGGCGAGCAGATGTAATGTTAGTATGTGAAACAGGTTATAATTGGGTATCAAGATGAAAAATATATTAATTCCATTAGCTTTAACAACATTAATCGGTTGCGCAAATACAAATAATTCTTTTGATAACTCACAAATATACAACGCTTCTTCAGGTTTATGCGTACAAGTAGCAAGTGGCGATACAACATTAGTTCTATACAATCACAATCCAGAAGAAGATAAAGATTTATTTGATCAAGAAGATTATGCAAGAGCAACTTTAAGCAAATTTATTTTTTTCAAGTTTGGCGCAGAATTTAGGAATGATAGATTTACTGGGCCAACAGGAGAAACTCTAGAACTAAGATTAATCGATAGCTACCCTGCAGAAAAACAAAAAAAACTTAGAGATTCTATACACATGTTACAAAATAGGTTCACAGACATATATAGGAAGGCAGTAGAAGAATCAGAAACAATTATAAATTATTAAAAACACATCAAAATATGAAAGTTTTGCGTGGTGATTTAGATAATACTACTGGGAATGTTCTAGTTTATTCTGAGTTTGAAAATTTAGATGATAAACAAATCATGACTATATCTTATTATGCAACTACAAACCAAAAATTATTTACCTCAAAATTTCCATGCCTTGGAGAAAAAACCGCAACTATGGTTAAACAAAAAGATAGTATCAATGGAGCATTAAAACTATACAATCCAAATCAAGATATTGAAAGAGTATTAATCTTTTCTACAGGGATAATTAATCCAGACTTAGAAACCATACTAGACTCAAACGACGATTTGATTTGTGGAGGAGGTAGATATTTAGATATATCTAATGCTGATATTGAATCAAAATTATTACTGCAATATTATTTTAATAGACATTTTGGTAGATTAGAAAGACATAAATTTTTAGTAGAAAACAAGAGTGCACCAGATGAACCGACCAAAACCTATAAAGATTTTTTAGGAGTAAACATACAAGATCATATTTTAAATCGTTATGTCGATCCATTGCTTAGAGCAAAACATAAAAAAGATGTGTTAGAAATAACGTCAGTAAAACAAGACTTAGTAAGGTTTGGTGAAAACAGTATATTTTCAAGATACATAGAAGAGTTAGCAGAGGTAATATTAGCTTCAGGTTTGTTACAAAGAGATTTAATCAGAGAATACATAAAACTTATATCTTCGTTACATTTAGAAAAATACGAAGAATCTGAAATACACTTAGCAAAAATCAATGAACTAAAAATGTAACCACTTTAAAGTTATAAAACCAAAAACTTTATAAATGATTAAAATTCCAAAAGCCTGTGATTAAAAATGGCAATAAAATATTCAATACTTGTTGGTAAACCAAATAAATTAACAGAGGAAGATCGTTTAGCTTTAACAGTTAAGGGTTATCGATTTAGCAAGAAAGGATTAAATGCTAATGGCCAACATTATTTTGTTTGTGAACAAATTAGTGTTTTTGAACAAATTAGTCGAGTACCGAACGATTATCAAAACGGAAGAATCACGGGAATAAGAGAGAAAACGATACACGGTATAGTTCAAGACGGATTAGATGGTTTATTAGAAGTTAATTTAACTATTCCAGAACAAAAAGATTTATAAATATTTTTTTATTTCAAATTTAATGGAAAGCACATTAGAAGGATTCGTAGAACACATAGAATTATCAAGATTTAAAGGAACAACTGATGTAGACGATCCATATTTATTCACAGCAACTCTTGTAGACAATATAGGTGAAAGATACACTATTACTTCATACACAATGCCAGGCAGAACAGCAAAAGAAGAATCTGGCAAAATAGCACAAAGAAAAGTAAGAGTGAACGTTAGAGTTCAAGACAGTTTATATTTTCAACAAACACCCTACCAAATTCTAAAACAATAAGCTTTAAAATACCCAATTTTACTTTATTATAGATGGTAAACAAGAAATTAATATCAAATATAATATTAATAATTACATTAGTAGCAATATCTTACTATATTGCAAAGAATTTTCACGAATTCAAGCAAATAACAGTCGTGGCCCCAATATATTTAGTGCCATTAGCTTTAGTCTTTTTATTTTACATTCTCACAAACGGTTTGTTAATAAAATATATTATAGCACCATTTAATATAAAATTAAAGTTCAAAGAATGGTTCAGTATTTCAATATTAATTCAGTTTTACAACACAATAACACCTTTCAAAGGAGGTTTTATAGCTAAAGCGGCTTATCTTAAAGAAAAATATTCATTTTCATACACAGATTTTATTTCAACAGTCACAGGTTTTTATATAATTAATTTATTCATAACAAGCATATGTGGTTTAACAACAATCTTAATTTTATTATACAGAGATAATATGTTCAGTTTACCAATATTCCTTGTATTTTTAATAACTTTCTTAGTTTTATTGTTAATAATAGTTTTTTCAAGAAAATTCCCAAAAACAAAAAATAAATTACTAAACAGATTTATCAAAGTTGCAAATGGTTGGGATATGATAAAAAACAACAAAAGAATAATTACACTTTCATTACTAATAACATTTGCTCAACTTTCTGTATCTTCTATTGGTATTTGGGTGGGGTATAGTATCTTTGGTATAAACATAGGCTTTGTAAAAGCTTTATTCTTGCAATCTATAATCACAATTGGTAGTTTAATAGCAATAACACCTGGTGCATTAGGTATCACAGAAACAATACAAGTTTTCTCTGCTTCAGTATTAGGAATATCTGCATCTCAATCTTTAACAGTTGCATTACTCACAAGATTAGTCTCATCAGTAATAATATTAATAATAGGACCAATAATTTCTTATAAACTTATTAAATCTAAATCAAAATAAAGCTCTTTCATGTCTTTCAGACTCAATAATAACTAGATGTCTAGCCATATACGATTCGTCTTTTATTAATCTTAAATCTGCATTAATAGATTTATTTGGTAAAACGCTTGCATATCTCATTAAGGTAGATTGTTCATTTACAGGCAAATAAAAACCTGAAGATTGTGCGCATTTCGTTAAGGACACCCATGCAGTATAAGCCACAGGAGAGTTTGTCCAAGGATTGGTCAAAGGCAAAATCGTAACGCCACTAACTATTCCTTCTATTGTTTTCTTTTCCATAGTTCAGCAAATATGAAACGATTTAAAAACCTTTCCAAAAAGTTTATAAAACAAATTCCTAAGAATTAACGTTATGATACCACCAGATTTATTAAAGGAAGTAATAATTAGTTTTACAACTTTATTAATAATCTTAGATCCTTTCTTGGGCGTAGCAGTATTCGTTTCACTAACTAAGAAATTAAATCCAAAAGAAAAGGCAAAAGAAGCGTTCACAGCAGTTATAGTAGCATTCTCATTACTAATTTTCTTCTTATTTATAGGTGTAAAATTCTTAACACTAATGGGAGTTACTTTATCAAGTTTCACAATAGCTGGCGGTTTAATACTATTGATTATGGGTGTTCAATCTGTTTTGGGTATTGAATTCTCAAAAGGTTCTGAAGATAAACAAGCAGCAGCAGTTATCATAGGTACACCATTATTATGTGGTCCTGGTGCTATAACTACAGTAATTTTACTTTCACAAAAATATGGTTTCACGCCAGTTTTAATAGCAGTTGTTCTTGTAACACTAATAACCTGGTTAATGTTATTCTATTCAAATAAAATATCAAAAATATTAGGAGAAAGATTCTTAGAAATCTTATCTAGAGTTTTAGGTTTAGTTCTAGCAGCAATAGCTATAGGATTAATACAAAGTGGTTTAACAGAAATAATTTTATCTAGCTAATATAGCATCTAAACTTTCTCTTTCTTCAGATTTTAAAGACCTATATCTATGAATTTCTAAAACTTCTGGATAATGGTTAGGACTATAACCAGTATAAAAATTTGGTCTCTCGCTTCCCAAAACGTTTTTAATAAAATGCCCAACATCTGGATTATCCACATTTATTCTTGCAAATGTATCTTGAGTTAAAATAAAATAATGAGTTCTAATCTCTTTAAACTGAATACTTTCTACTTGCTTAACTCCTATAACGGGCAAAGCTGAAGTTTCGACTCTCAAGAGTTCTAAGTAAAACCCTAAAGACTTCTCATTTAATTCATCAATAATTTTCATTGGAATATATCTGAAAAATAAACGGTTTATAAAAGTTTCTATTCACCGAAGCACTCTTTATACTTCATCAAATTCTTGTATTTCCAAGCTAAACTTACAGTTGACATGCCTGTTTCATATCCTAGGTCACCATTATTGTTTGCTTTAGTCATTATTGTACAAAAATTTCTACTGTTCCATTCAGCTAAATATTTAGAATGTAAACTCACAACTAAATCCGCATTATCTACGCTTCCTTCATAGACTTTACTTCTAGTCACAACAAAACTTTTCTCCCATTCCCTCGCACCAGAATCAAAATTATAAAATTTTAATAATATCGTTGCATCTTCAGGTAAGTCATTAATAATAGCATTTCTACTCATATAATCATCAAGATTATCATAATTAATTGCAACTGCCGGAGTTAAAGTACTAGTACTATCCGTTTTAGTGCCAGGACTAACAGGACTATCTTTATCATAAAATAATACAAATC
>PNOQ01000025.1 GCA_013824915.1 Nanoarchaeum sp.
CCTCACCTTCAAAATATAATTCATTTGCAGGTAAAGTCGTTAAAACCGCTTCTTCTAAATTTTTTGTTCCATTACGTTTCAAAAAATTATCAAGCAACTCTTGCTCAGTAGATCCCTTACCAATCATTTTAAACGGCAAATCATTATCTTTCAAATCTTGTCTAGAAGAAATAACATAGTACATAAGACCATCATTTTCCCTAATCTGATACATAAGATATTTCATTACCATGGGAATACAGCAAACTTAGTTATTTTATAAATCTTTCTAACAAAAATCTTTTAAACTAATAAAATAAAAAAATATTATGATTAGCCCAGTAGTAGACCAATTTATAGCAGAATCATTTAGTAGGGCAATGTTTATAGTAAAAGAACCAGTAAAGAATGAAGGATTAATCTGGGCTTTAATTCCAATACTTGCAACGTTAATATTAATAGAACTTTATTTCGGCAGATACAGAAAAGAAGAAATAGGTTGGAACACTGCGTTTGGTAACTCATTAATCTTAATCTTTGTTTCTACAGATTTAATCAGACACTTAATACAAACTAATGCTTTGGGTGCAGATCCAATAAAAACAGGGATAGCTGTAGGTTTAATCGCAACTGGATTTATACTAACATTTGTAGATTTCTTTCACGCTATGCCAAAAGAATGGGCATTTGCAATATCTTCAAAATTACCAACAAGTTTTTTAGCAATAATTGCAACACTATTTATTTACATTAACATCCCTATAGATTACGTAACAACATTCGCACTATTTTTATTACTTCTAGCTGTGTACATAATTATAATAATAATTCATCATGTAATTCCTGCATTCAAAGGATTATTACCAGAAGAAGTTCCAGATCCATTACTAGAAGAAGATTAACCCACTCTTCCAGAATGTTTAGTTTCGCTAACTTTTTTAGCTTCTTTCTCTAAATCAATTCCTAAATCTTTCAACGCCTTAACATGCGCTTGTATTAATTGATCAACTATACTAATCATTTTACCCAATTCATTTCTTTCATTACCTAAAGTATTCAAACTACCCTTATGAAAACCTATTAATTCATCTTTAGACATTTTTTCTTCTACCATTTTATCCTCCATACTTAGACATTTGTTTTATTATAGCTTGATTAATAAAATCTTGTTCATCAGCAAACAACTTAGTTTTATCAACTAACGCTTTAATACTATCCATTAATTGTTTTGGTAATTCAATAGTTACGTTTTCCATATTGCACCTCTAAGATTAAAAAATATTCATAATATATAAAGATTGTTAAAAGAAAAAAAGAAACTTATTCTTCTTTTAATAAGTCAGCCAATTCTTCACTAATTCTTTGTTCCTGTGCTCTTTGTTGTATACGAACAGGATCAACAGCTTCATGTATTCTCTGGTAAAGATTAAGAATAGGATTAGGAGAAGCATCTACTTTAGAATCATGTCCTAAAAATTGCCCTTCAGATTCACACTTAATAAAAGCACCTCTAATCCCTTGCTCTATAAACTGGCCAACAGTTATATTAATATGTCTTATCTGTCCGACATAAGCAGGACCATTAGGGTCATCAGTTAATTTATAAGTATTATAAGGGATTTTATCCGCAATTCTAATCATTTCGTTTGTGCTTATTGTTATCATTTTTATCTCCTTTCGAATATTATTTTGATAGTTTTGGCAGTTATTTTTAATTTATAAATCTTTCTATTTTAACAACCAGTAAGTAGTTACATCAATAAAACGGCCAAGCACTATGCCCAAACTGTATTATTAAATCAAAATCTTTTAAATTTATAGGAGTATCACACGCGCCCCAACAAGAACCAGCCCAAACTACAAACTCACAATCTACTTTAGTTTGTAATTCTTTAACAAGTTTTGTAGCTTCAGGCTTCAAACCATCAGGTAATTGTAAACAAACTAGCTTAGCATTATTTTTTTTAATTTGTTCTACAACATTATCTATTTCTAAGTCATATTCCATAATAATAAGCTTAATTCATATAGTTTTTAAGGTTTATGTTATACCTAATATAATGCCTATAAGATACCTAAGTTATGGAGAAGAAGACACTCTTAAAGCTAAATTATACAAAGAGTTCTTTACAAATTATCAACATCCTTACAACGAAGACCCAGTAGAAATTAATAGACTGGCTTTCGAATATGTAAGAAAAGAAACTCAAAGGCGAGTTTATGATTTAAAACCATTACCAAAAGAAGAAACAAGAAAAACATTAGTAGAAAGAATAAGACATATGAAAAAATGAATTTCAACGATAAAGTATACGAATTATGTAAACAAGTTCCAAAGGGAAAAGTTACAACATATAAAGCCATAGCAAAAAAATTAAATTGTAAAGCTTACCGAGCAGTAGGCAACGCTTTAAACAAAAATCCATACGCACCAATAGTTCCTTGCCATAGAGTTATAAACACTAACGGAAACATTGGCGGTTTCGCAACAGGAGCAAAAAACAAAATAAAACTATTAAAAAAAGAAGGAATAATAATTAAAAATAATAAAATAGATTTAGATGTTTATTTATTTAGTCAATTTAAATAATTCATTAACATCAAGCTCAAATCCAACTACAGGAGTTTCTAACTCAAAATTACTCAAAACTTCAGGATGTATTTCACCTATAAATCCAATCTCTTTTCCCTTAACAATTATTTTTCCAACTCTTCCAGGGATAAAAGATTCATGTTCACCTGATTTAATTGTAACTTCCAAACCTAAACTCAAAATAAGTGCATCTAACACTTGTCTTGCTTCAGTATAAGTTACATTTGAATGTGTAATCAACATTCCTAGTTTACTTCGCTCTTCTGGATTAAACACAGTTCCAATTTCAAATATTTTTTGTGGATTTTCATAATGTTTATTATTTTTGAAAACATCTAACAAACTAGGTAACATCCAATAACGTAAAACATTATATTCTTCATTCAATGCATTTTCAATTTCAACTAAATTCAAAGTTAATCTCATATTCTTAGTTTGATCAATTCTCTTAGCTAAATTATAAGTATTAGTTTCTAATAATCCAAACCCAACCATAAGATTAGCTAATTTATTCTTAAAAACTTCAAGTTCATCTTCCTTACCTATAGAAGCAAAATCACATATTTCATACTTAAAATTCTCATAACCATAAGCAACAGCAACATCTTCAACTATATCTATTTCAGATAAAATATCTGCTCTATAACAAGGAATTATAACTTCGCCATTAACATAATCATGTCCCATTTTAGCCAGTAATGGTTTCAAATCAGTTTCTTTTAATTTTAATCCTAATATCTTATTAACATAATCTAAACTCACTTTCATTTTCTTAGGCCCAAGATTAGGATAACTTTTTCCAGCAACATCAACAGAATGAATTTCAAATCCTCTATCAGCCATAGCAGTTATTAAAATATTCAAAGCTTGCTCACACGCATTAAGATCTAACCCAGTTACATCAACAAATAAATTTTTAGTATTCAAACTAACTTTTGTATTTTCAGAATTTATTATTGGCGGCATTGACAAAACTTTATTGTTAGCATCTAACCATATTGGATATTCTTTAAATCCTTTTAACAAATGTGCATAATCTACACCCTTAGGATGATCTTCAAGTATTTCAGATAATTTCATTTCTTTATCAAATTCTAGTGGAACAAACTTGAAATCTTTAGGTTTAGTAGTATAAACTAATGGGAACTTTATTTTATCTAAATCATATACTCCTATAGATAATTTTTTTCTATTTCTACCAAAAGTAGTATGTATCTTTTCTTGTACTTGCATTAAATATTGTATAGTTACTTCGTTAAAAACCGCATTTTTAGCAACCGCACAAACAACATAAGGCCTAACACTATTAACTTTACTATCTACCTTAACTTTAAAATCAGATTTTTTAACCTCATATTTTCTTAACCCAGGTCTTATTCCCATAAAAGCAGACAAAGCTCTACCAAAACCAGCAGCAGCTAACATATCCGGTCTATCGGGAAATACTTCAACAACTAATTCATCATCATCAATATGTTCTAAAGCCGTTCCAATCATAGGAATTCTATCTTTCAAAACTTCATCAGGTATTTTTTTCCCGATTGTTTTCAATAAATCTTCCTTGTCTAATGTTATTGTTGGCATTTTAAATCCAGACCTTCATCTCCTTTAATTGTTTTAAATCATTTTTGTAAAAATCCCTTAAATCTTTTATTCCAAAATAAGGACAAACAACTCTACCCAATCCAAAACCCCAAGCTAATACAGGTACATCAATTCCCATCAAAGGTTTCACAACCTCAGGTCTAAGAATTCCAGCGCCACCAAGTTCAATCCAAGCATTTTTTTCTTTTAGATAAACTTCGATTTCAACTGATGGTTCAGTGTATGGGAAATATGCAGGCCTAAATCTAACTTTTTCATAACCCATCTTTGTAAAGAACTCTTGTAAGTAGCCAAGTAAATGACTCAAATTAGCATTCTCATCTATAACAATACCTTCAGATTGATTAAATTCAAATAAATGACTCCAATCCAAAGTTTCATTTCTATAATTTCTTCCAATTGCAAAAAACTTAGCAGGTAAATCTTCTTTTTTCAAATTAGCTAAAGTTCTAGCAGATAAAACAGTAGTATGTGTTCTCAAAACTAATTTTTTAGCTTCTTCCTCGCTCCATTTATATTTCCAACTAGATTCATGTTGTTTTTTTACTTTTTCAACAAAATTTGTTTCAGGCAATTTACCTTTACCCTTCACAAAAAATGTATCTTGCATTTCTCTAGCTGGATGATCTTGTGGAACAAATAAACTATCAAAATTCCAGAAGCTTGTATTTATTATTGGGCCATTCATTTCTTTGAATCCCATATCTAACCAAACTCGTTTTGCATAAATTTTAGCTTCATTAATAAAATGTCTTTTTCCAGGATAAATCTTAGGAACACTAACTTCAACATCATATCTTCTAAATGTTTTACCTTCCCAACCATTATTTTTAATTATATCTTGATTAACACTATCAATTAATTTATCCGAGATTTTCATAGTTACTAACTTTTTGCCTATATCAGTTAGTTCTATAGTCAAATCTTTTTTTGAATTAATAAAAACTAGTTCTTTTCTTTTCAATAATTGTTCTAATAGTTTTTTATCATTACCACTTAACTTATCTTTATGCATAGGTAATTTTTTTAAAAATTCTTCTTCCGGCAAAACGCTATTTAATAATTTTCTACCAGTTTCAGTTATTTTGATTTCTTTATCAAAGAGTATAGCTGACTTTGATTTTAATGCACCTAAAGATATATTCAACTCTTGATCAGATAATTTAGTCTTAGATTTAATATCTTGTAAACTTAATGGCTTTTTCTCAATTGCTTTCAAAAACTGTTTTTCCGGTAATCCAGAACTTAAATAACTTTTACCATTAACACCAAGCTCAACAATTTCATAAGAAGCCTTGTCTACCTTTACTACTTGTTTATTTTCTAACCATTGTAAAGCTCTAGAAATCTCTATCTCTTGTAACCCAGACTTTTCTTCTAACTCTTTTTGTTTTTTGTATTTTCCCAAGAAAGGCAATATCTTCCTTTCCAAAGGATGCAAGCTTTGCGCAAGATTGTTTAAATCCATGAAAAGAATAAAATAAACCCTATTTAAAAACGTTGTTGTTTTTCCAAAGAGATATATGATTAGGAATTAAACAAAAAAGAAAAAATTTATTCTCCAGGAACTATACTTAGAGGTGTAACCTTATATTTTTTTAAAAATGGTGTATCAGTTTCATCTAATAAAAACAAGTAGGATTTGTCTTTATATTCTATCAGTGTTTCCTTTGAACCGTTTTCATCTATATCTTTTAACATAATTTCCAACTCGTTGGGATCGACAAATCCATCCGTTAAAACACCAAAGTAAGTAGGAATCTGTCTATCTCTTGCTAGTATATATCCACTAACGGCGCCAATAAATACTAACGCTCCCGTAAACATTAAAGAGGAAATATCATCCTTAAACTTTCTTCTTTTTTCTTCTCGTTCTTTAATACTATCATTTTCCATTTTTTTGTCCTCCATCTTACTACTCGAGAGTAATTAAGATATATATTAACTATTGAACAAACTATTTATAATTTTCTACTACAATACCTTAAAAAAATAGATAGATTTATAAATATGCCTTAACTATTAAGATAATGCCAACAAAACAAAAACTAAGTTCAAGAGTGATAGATGAAACAGATAAAAAAATACTAATGATATTACAAAAAGACGGGAGAGCTCAGCTTAAAGAAATATCAAAAAAAGTGCATCTTTCAATAGATAGTGTGCATAAAAGAATAAAAGAAATGCAAAGAAAGAAAGTATTCAGTTCTACAATTCTTATAGACCCACGAGTAATAGGATATCCCCTTATAGCCGACATAAAAATAAAACTAAAGAATATAAGCAATGAAGAAAGAAACAAATTTATAGAATATCTTCAAAAACATGAAAGAATTACTGAGCTCCTAGCAATTATGGGAGATTATGATTTTACTTGTGTTTTAATAGCTAAAGACAGTAATGAATTTGAAGAAATTTCAACAGGAATAAGACAAAAGTTTAAAGAGCTTATATCAGAATGGAAAGCTATTCTTGTCTTAAAAACATATAAATTTGAAGAATATAATTTAATTTAAAACAAACTAGTTATATTTTGGTATATCAGTTTGACTAAAAGTGTAATCTCTCAAACGTCTCAAGTCTTCATTTAAATTCGCATCAGTATATTCAAGAAATTCCGAATCAGTTTCTAAATCTACTCTTAATTTATCTACAGAACCTAAAAAACGAGGAACTTTTCCCTCACAGATAAGACTACTTAAGTCCTCACTTAGATTTATTCCAGGCATGTTCAAATAGTGTTGACAAAGTACTTGCAAAGAATGGACTATTAACCCAAACTCCAACATCGTTCTTGTCAGTTATTTTTTCGTCATCAGTTAACATGAACAATAAATTCGTATCATCAACTAATACAAATCTAGAACTCATTCCTTTAACTTCTTTCACAGTTGCAACACCCTTTAATTCCTTGCTAACTATTTCAGATTCTTGTGTTAATGGAGCAACAATTCTTATTTTAACACCATTACCAGCTAATCTTTTTAGAACATATTTCAAACTGTCAACTTTTCTTATTAAGCCTTTTTCAGTTGTAGAAATAACTACAGACTTTTTAGCTGTCTTAAGCATTGATTCAATTTGATCATAAATATTTCTTCTGCCTCTTAAAGAGCCAGATATAGTTGTTGGATCGACATGGTCAATTCCATTTTTAAACAATAAGTCTAAATCATCAAAAAATTCACTATCTTTCAAAGTTTCAATAGTTAAAGCTTTTTGTGAAGCATCTTGTAATACAGATTTCTTAACTCTGCCTATAACTTCTTCAGGAGCAACAGCCAAATATTTTATTGGTTTGCCCAACTTCATTAATATAAATCCTCTCTTCTCAAGAGATTCTAAAACATCATAGCTTCTAGATCTTGGAACATTACTTATATCTGCAAGCTCACCAGCTGTGGCTACGCCTTTAGATAGTAAAGCCATCCATATCTTAGCTTCGTACTCGTTAAGATCAAAAGATGATCTCAGTCTTTTCAAAAATGTGTCATTCATTATCATTTTAATCACTACAAACGGATAAATAAACCTATTTATAAATCTTTCGGTAATTGTTATTATGGGGTAGTAAATGGTTATTTATAAAAAGACTTATATAACATTATGCTTTCCCCCCGATATGAAATACATAGCTAGTTTGATAATTATATTAATAATAGTTTCCTCGGTTGCGGCCGGTCAATTAGAAAGCTTAGATTCAAATAGAGCTATTAGAATAAAAAACATATCTAATCTAAATTTATCAGACGTAAATATTACATATAATATAACTCATATAAACCTTACAAATATAACTGAAATAAATATTACAGAAGTAAATATTACTGATAATTTAACAGAAATTAATATTACAGAGAACATAACTCTTCCTAACATAACAGAAAACATAACAAATTCCAGCTTTGCAAATATTACTGGAGATATAATTTATATTCCAATTATAGGAAATCTTTCAGACAATTTAACATTAGAAGAACCAATACAAACAGTAGTTTCAACAAGTCCTACTACAACTTATTATTATGCTGGTTCTAAGTTAATTGCAACTAAGAACAATGATAACATTAATTATCAATATCAAGATAGGTTAGGTTCGGATGTTGAGTCAAACACATTACCATTTGGAGAAGAAATTAACTCGAATGAAAGGTTTAGTTTTACTGGGAAAGAACTTGATGAAGAATTATATTACTTTAATGCACGTTATTACGATGCAAAATTAGGAAGGTTTACTTCTATAGATCCAGTTCCTACAGAACCAGCTTATCAATATGTACAAAATAATCCTGTAAATAACAATGATCCAGATGGAAGACAAACAAATCCTGCAAATTTAGATTCATTAATAACTTATACATTATCCGATACATTACAAGTTGCCAGGAGCCCAAGAAATATCCCTACAGGCTCAACAGTAATAATAGATTATGCTAACCTAAAAGGACCTATAACAGCTGGTGTTACCGCATTTCAAAGCGCATTATCCAATGGTTTATCATTCGGAGAAGCAGTCGCAAAAGCAGATTCAGTTTCATGGAAAGCGACTCCGTTTGATACAGCAAGAACCACTAGTGCAAGCAGAGACAGTTTAGAAACTGCAACATATGATAATCCAAAAGGATTGCCAGCATTAAGTAGTTTTTTCGATGGAAGTTGTCCAGATGCAGTATGTAGAGAATATGTTGCTCTTACAACTGCAACCTTAAACATAATTGCAGAACAAAATCCAGAACTTTTCAAGGGAAAAGAAATAACGATATTAAACATTTATGGAGAAAGAATATCTCATCAATTTAATGCTCAAGGAACAGAAGATACAACAAGAACTCCTGTAGGACATGCAGTTATTTCAATAAAAGATTCAACTGGAACTAGTTACATAACTTGGGGTAGATATTACACTCAGAAAGAACTGGAAACTATTTATAATAAAGGCACATTAGCCGACCCGGTATGGTACACAGGCGGTTATAATTTTAAAGACAAGTATACTTGGAAAAATAAATTAAAATTCTAATTTTCGTGAAGAGTAGCACCATTTAGGTCATAACTTACTTTAAATGTATACGTTTTTCCAGTAGTATTCCAATAAATATCGGCTTCTAGTCCTTCGTCACATTCCCTAAAACTGTCCTTCTTAACATTATATTCTCCTTCCAATGGTACAAAAAGAGAATCTTTAGTTTCAAATTTATAAGCATTTTCCCAGAATAACATATCAGCCATTCTATAAACTTCGTCTGGAGTTACAACACCATCAGCAAGACAACTTCTTCTGTATGGAGCTAATTCTTCTGCGCCAATAACTACAGGATCTTTTTCATTAGATAGTATACTCTCTATACTTTGAGGTTGAAAAATACGAGCAGGAGTTAATTTAGGTTCTGATACAGGATAATCAAGAAATTTTGGCCATAAATAAAACATTGCAGCAGCTGTTACAGCAACAACAGGAAGTACCATATTAATTCTTCTATTTGGTTTTCCCTGATTCCTAGTTGGTTCTTCTTGGTTTCCTGTTAAAAATCTTCTTACCATCTTAATAACTCTTACTTAATCTTATTTTATAAAACTTTCTATTTGTTACTACTCTTAACTAAAAACTTACTCAATTCTTTCTTAGCCTTCTCTCTATTCTTTTGATGTTCAGCCATAAACTTCTGTAGTTTTTCGATAGTATAATTCTTTAACTCAGAAGTCAACATTTTACCAGATTTATAATCATCATGTATCTTTTTTAACTTTTTATCGTCTTCTTCTAAAAATAAATTCAAATATTGATAACACACATCAACGTCTGGATTTCCACCAAGTTTTCTATGCGCCTCAAGTGTATCTTTCCCACCAGAGAAAGCTCTTCTCATTTTAAACTCTATTTCTTTTGCACTATCAGTTGTATAAATAGCAGATAAACTATCAGAAGCACTCATTTTAGCCGTTCCTTGTAGCCCAGGCATAAACTTAGATAATATGTCTCCGGGTTTAGGCATTTTCAATTTATATGCAACATCTCTAGCTAATTTGATAAAAACATCTTGATCTATACCAACAACAACCAAGCTCGGAACATTATATTTCAAAGTAGGATATAAAATATGTGCAGTTTGCATTGCAGGATAAAATCCTATCCCTATATTTCTATCATCTTTAAAACCAAAAGCAGCTTTCACAGTACTATAAGTTATTGTTTTTGAACATTTTATAGCCAAATTATAAAGTTCTTGATTCATATTTTCAAAGTCCATTATAATTTCTGTTTTTTTAGGATCAAAACCTAGTGCTATTATATCTAAAGCATTTTCATAAGCTAACTTTTTAGCATCTTCTAAACTTAATTCAGGCTTAAACAAGAATTTTTCATCATCAGAAAAAGGAATAAAAACTCTGCAACCAAATTTATCTTGCATTTCTTTAACAAACATAAATATTTGTAAATGTGCCAATGTTAATCTCTCTGATGGCCCTCTTCCAGAAACAATTGCAAAATCTTTTTTTAATATTAAATCTAAATCTCTATGAGCAAAAAATATTTCTTTATCAACTAACCTAACTCCCTTTAGTTTAGTCTTCAACTTTTGATCTATAACACTCGCTCCAAACTCTTTGATAACTTTGTTATAGTCAACTTCTCCTTCCACTTCATATGGTGTAATTGTCATGAAATAAAACTAAATTAATGTTTATTTAAAGATTTCTAAATACTATGGAAATACTTTTAAAATAGATTAAGTTCAGGCTCTTGGTGAAAAAAACGTCAAAACCGCAAATTTCCACAAAAAGAACCGGGGTGTATATAAGTAAAAACCTTGAAGCGTTTCTTAGAGGAATAGTACCAAGCCACACTGAAGTTTTAATACCCGCAAGAAATGAAATAGCTCTTTATTGTGATGACATAGAAAGATCAAAACATATGATGATGGGTAGATTCTATGAAGAAGTGAGCGGTGCATTTTATGGAGGTATTGTATTAGAAGGTAGATCAATCCGAGACAATCCTAATCAATTAAGTCTTAATTTTAGCGAACTAGAACAAATGATAAGCTGGGAAAATAAGCCAGAAAAAGAGTTATTTATAAAACCCGATATTATCAATGTAGGAAAATCAATAGGAGAATCAAAAGCATGCAAAAACGGCTCGACACTTCATATTTTAGACGGACAAACTGAAAGATATAGAAAAATACAACTAAGAAATCCATCTCACCCAATTTATTTTGCAATATACAGACATTCATTTCATGGAATAAAAAGCGATGAAATTACAGTTAAACCTGATGAAGAAATAGTACAAGACTTAAGTCTATCCACAATGTATTCAATAAGAATTCCATTAAGCATACTTTTACATTTGCATGGAACATGGTATGGTAACCTAAATCCAAAATTAAGTTATAGACATAACGGAACAAGATATCAATGTTGTACAATGGCCAAAGAGTTTGCAATGAAAACTCTGTTTCAAGATCCAGAAATTATAATTGATATGCTTAACCTAAATCCAAAAAATTACAAAATAACCAGGATCAAATCTCCAGAAGATTTTACAGTAAACACTACACCAATACAATCTTCAACAAAATTAATGCAATTCCCAATAGTTATGATAGAAGACGAAAATCATGAAGAGTGGATTAATAAATTTGTCAGGTCAGAAAAAAGATTAGGTACAGATATTGGAACAATACAAGAAACAGAAGATATACCATTCTAAAACCTAACAACAAGAATAGCCCCAATAACTAATATCAAAGTGGCAATTATCTTTCTTAATAAATCATGTTCCTTGAATAATCTCCCACCAATTATAACTACAAAAAACACAGAAGTTCTCTTAATTGCTAATGCTAAAGCTGTAGAAGTAGTATTTTTTATAGCTAATATTTCAAAATATCTATATCCTATAGTTACAAAACTTAAAATTAATATTAAAACCCAAGTATGTTTAAAAGTTTCTCCAAAATTCTTAATATTTTTTCGTTTGTCAAATATTAAAAACATAGCTAAGAATATAATAAAAAAGAAAAAATGCTGAAAACTCATTAAAGCTGTTGGTTGTAATTTATATTGACTTAACAAAATCCTATCTAATATTGTAGTTATAGTAAATAAAGTTAAAGCTAAAATAATAAATTTATATCCTCTCTTTAATTTTTTTAAAGGTGTTAATAAACTTTTTTTAATTGAAAAAATATAAGTTCCTAGTATTAATAAAAATAATCCAAATATTTCTAAATTAGTTAAACTTTCTTTCAAAAATATCCAAGCAAACAAAGCAACAAAACCCGGAGTTAATACTAACAAGGGCAAAGCATCAGATAGTTCTAAATCTTTTATCGCAAACATTACTCCAACAAAAGCAATTCCATTAAGTATAGCTTTAAACAATAATACAATTAGACTAATACTAGTTATCTTAGAAAAGTCAACATAAAACAAAAATATAGAAGCTAAAATCATATTAAAAATTGCTAACATCAAAACAAAATTTAAAACTCTTTCTTTAAATAAAACTTTTTTTTCAATTATAGCTGCGATAGCAGAAAGAATAGCAGATATTCCCGCAAAATAAAACCATTCCATAGTTTAAATTTAATATATCGATTTAAAAACATTGTCAAAGATAACCTTTATAAAACAAAGTAATTCTATTAATTTCACGGGGTTGTAGCATAAGCCGGTTAGTGTCTTCGGCTCCAAAAAAATCGGAGCTACCGAAGGATCAGGGTTCAAATCCCTGCAGCCCCATACCAAACGTTTAAAAATATTCTAAACCTTCTTTTTTTATGGAAAATCTTGTTCAAACAAATCATGATTTAAGAATAATTGCTGCACTCGGTTTAAACAGAGAAATTGGATCTAAAGGAGAACTTCCGTGGAAAATACCCGAAGATTTAAAACATTTTTATGATTTAACCAGTCAATTACCTACAGGTACAAATATAGATTCTTACAAACCTTATAAACCAATTTTATTAATGGGAAGAAAAACTTATGAAAGTATAATTAGACGTTTAGGCAAACCTCTCCCAAACAGACTTAATCTAGTTTTAAGCGGAACACAAAATTTCAAAGATGAAAATGTAGTAACTGTAAATTGTTTAGAATCAGCAATCGACTACATCGATTCAAGAACTGCTTGGGTAATTGGAGGTCATGAATTATACGAAGAAACTTTAAACGAAGGTTTAATCTCAGTAATGGAATTAACTCTTGTCAAAAGAGAATTTCCAGAAGCAGATACATTTTTTCCAGAATTTAATGAAAGAGATTGGCATAAACAAACATTAAAAACCCAATCTGATTATAGTTTTGTAAGGTACATAAAATTGAACAAATAACTGATTAAATTATAGTAACTTATTTAAACTTGAATTTTAAGTTTTAGACTAATGAAACATAATACAACAGTAACACTAGCTCTTGTCTTATTATTTTTAGCCGCACAATTAATTGGTTTAGTAATTATAGACAAATACACAGAAAAAAGTTTACCATTCGGAATAGAAAGACCCGAATTTGAAACCAATTTTAGTTATGTTTCTTTGATAATTTCAATTCTAATTGCAACAGGAATTGCGTTAATAATTATAAATCTAGGCGCAATGAAAGTTTGGAAAGCATGGTTTATTTTTGCATCACTATACTTATTAACAATTGCCATGACTGCATTCTTCAGTCCACTAGTAGCGTTTATAATTGCTTTAGCCCTAGTATTATATCGTGTATTAAGATTATCATTAGTTTCACAAAACCTTTCAGAATTATTTATTTACAGTGGAATCGCATCTATATTCTCTCCTGTGTTAAGTATATTCGGAGCATTCGTATTATTATTCTTAATTTCAATTTATGATATGATAGCTGTCTGGAAAACAAAACATATGATTAAACTAGCTAAATTCCAAACAAAATCAAATATGTTTGCAGGTTTATTAATTCCATACAACAAAGGCAAAAAAGCAGCTATTCTTGGTGGTGGAGATATAGGATTTCCTATGATATTCGCAGGCACAGTATTAGTTAAATATTCAGTCTATCACGCATTAATTACTGTTTTAATAACTGCGTTCGCATTATTACTACTCTTATTATTCAGCAAAAAAAATAGATTTTATCCAGCCATGCCATTCATAAGTGCAGGTTGTTTCGCTGGATTTTTCCTTTCATTATTATTACTATAAGGAGGATTAAAAATGGTAAAAGTATCTGTAGACAAAAACAAATGTATTGGTTGTGGTGCATGCGCAAACCTATGTGACAATTTTGTAATGAAAAACGGCAAGTCACACGTAGTTAATCCAAACCCAAAAGAATTAGGTTGTAACGAGAAAGCAGCTAAAAGCTGTCCAACAAAAGCAATAAAAGTGACAAAATAACTAAAACTTCAATAATTAAACTTCAAGCCTTCGGCCTTTTCAAAAGTTCCTCTTCTAGGCAAAGGTATTTTCTCTCTTTTAGCTTTGTTTAAGTAAGCAATAACTTTCTTCTTTTTCTGAGCTATTGGTATTTTACAAGTATGTAGCCCACCAATACAACCGCCTTCACAAAAATTTACATCTAAAAATTTAATTTTCTTATCTGGTTTTTTCAAAAATTGCATAACTTTTGTTATTCCATCAATATGTTTAATCTCACTAGGTTTAATTATACCACTCAAATGAGCAGTTTTACTTAGTCCACCAGCTAAAGGATAAATTTTAGTATAATCATTATAGAACCTATCAAATATTTTCTTACCCTCTTTCACATTTTCTAAGTTTTTATCTTTGAATATTTTTCTCAATTGTTCATAATCTATAACATAATCAACATAACTAGATTTACTTGCTTCTATCTTTTTATAATCACATGGAGATAAGAAAACAGTTTTATGTTTAGGATAAATCTTTTTACAAATCTTAGCCATTGCTATCATCGGGCTATCAACTTTAATCAAATTCTTTTTATATTTTGGATAATTTTTATTAACAACTTCAACAATACCTGGACAAACTGTAGCTATAACTAACTCTTTAGACGTTCTTAATATTCTATGATACTCTCTATTAACTAATTTAGCCCCAAAAGTTAATTCTACAACTTTATCAAAACCTAACATTTCTAATTGCGTTATAATTTTAGGATATTCAAAATCCGCAACAAAACTCGGAGCAACTAATGCAACCATTTTTTTATGCTTCAATTCTTTCAATATTAGTTCTATATTATTTTTTGGCATATTTCTTCCACCCAACTTTCTTATTCATCATCTTGACTAGTACATCATGTTTCTCTTCAAATGTTTGTCTTGTATGTTTATATAATACACCAATAGGAATTCTTCCAGCCCTAGTTGCATAATCCCATTCATCAGCTAATTTCATAGCCCTAGTCATATTACTATTATTCTCAGTTTGATACATATACTCTCTAGCATGATCTAAACTAGGATTAAATATTATACAAGTTTGTAATATTTCAACAAATGCAAAACCCTTATGTTCAATAGCTTGCTTAAGAATTTTAGCAGTATGTTCAATATTTCTAGCATCACACCTAGCCACAAAACTAGCACCTGCAACCAAAGCTAATTTTACTGGATTTAATGGATGTATTTCATTGCCATTAGGCTCAATTTTGCTTTTAAAACCTATTTGTGATGTAGGGGTAATTTGTCCCGTAGTTAACGAAAAAGATTGATTATCGTGTACTATTAGCGTCATATCACTATTGTTTCTACAAGCATGAATAAAATGCTCCATACCTTCAGAATAAGTATCACCATCACCCGCATAACAAACAACTTTCAAATTAGGATTACCAATTTTAATTCCAAAACCAGTAGCTAACGCTCTTCCATGTAGCCCATAAAATCCACTCAGATTTAGATAATCAAAAATTTTACCATGGCAACCAATACCTGCAACAATAACAAAATTTTCTTTTTTATGTCCTTCTTTTATTAAATTATTAAACGCTCTCTTGCTAGATTCTAAAATCATATGATTAGGACATCCTGGACACCAAGTTATTTTGTAATTAGTTCCTAAATTTTTCATTCTAACCTAACCTCTTTAAAATATTCATATAATGGACCAAAAAACAAGCCTAAGACAAAAAACCAAACTAAATCATCTAAGGCCATATTAAAAACTATAAGTTTTGGTATGTTTTGGAATAATAAAAATTGATCAATCCACCCAGGAGTTAATAACCCTAGTATTGTAAAAACAATCACACCCATTACTGTAACTAATAAGCCAGTTAATAAAGAATTATATATCAAATCTTTTCTTTGTATAAAAATGATTAAGGTACCAACTAAAAAGGAAATTAATGTTAAATAAAAAGTATTCAAATTGGTAAAAACAAAACCTCCAAAGAATAAAAAGGCCATAATTAAAAGTACTATTATCAAATTATTATTTTGTTTACGTTTATTTGTTTTCCTTTTGCTCTTTTGTTTTTTTCTTAACATAACTTCATAAATAATTGCAGCTATACCTCCAAAAGCAAAACCGAATATAAAATCTTCCACACCAATCGGTGTATTTGTAATTGTCAATGGTTTCCACCAATCATGCAGATAAACATATTCACCAAAAGGAGATACCGCACCAAGTAAGATAGACATAAACAACATTTCTTTTCTTACATTTTTATTAAACCAAAACAATATTACCCAGATTAGTAAAAATAGAAGACCCATCAATAAATAAGTAAATTGATAACCTACCATTTCAACAACTCCTTCCTCAACTCATCAGCCAAAAAAGGCCTTCCATCGTATTTCAGAATCTTATTTTTAATTTCAATTCCAGTTTTTTCTCTAATTAGTCTTCCAAGTTGTCCAGTCAAATTATTTTCAACTATTACAACAGTTTTAGCATCTTCAATTTCTTTTTTTATCTTAGAACTCATAGGCATTAAATATAAAACTTGTAAAAACTTATAATCTAATCCTTTAATAGCATCTAATATTACACCTTTAGTACTTCCAAAACCAATAATTAAATTTTTACTATTCTTTTTACCATGAATTTTAATCATTTCAAATTTCTTAACTTCTTTTTTTATTTTTTTATACTTCAATAATCTAGCTTCATTATTTTTTTTAACAATTGCAGGATCTTCAGTAGTATTTCCAAATTTATCATGCTCATAACTGCTAGTTTTAACTAACTCTTCACCAGGAACTTTTCTTGTAACATTAAGTTTTATAGATTTATTAGCTTTAGAATCATTTCCATATTCACCTTCAGCCAAATGTTTATCAGATAAAATTATACTTAAACATTTAAATTTCTCAGCTAAATAAAACGCTTCATTTGTTTTTTCAATACATTCTGTAGGATCACCGGGTGCTATTACAACTCTAGGAAATTCACCATGACCTGCTCTTAAAGCAATATTCAAATCAGATTGCGCACTATAAGTTGGAACTCCAGTTGAAGGCCCGGGTCTTGAAGCTAAATACACTACTAGAGGTAATTCAGTTATTCCTTGTAAACTTAAACCTTCAGTCATCAAATCAAAACCACCACCAGAAGTACCAATCATAACTTTAGCTCCAGCAAAACTCGCACCTAATGCATTGTTTACTACCGCAATTTCACTTTCTGGTTGTATAACTAAAACTTTCCTAGCTAAGTAATTCATCACAGCAGTAGCAGGTGTCATAGGATAAGCAAAATAAACATTTATCCCAGAATTTATTGCTCCAATAGCAACCCCTTCACTACCATCCAAAATGTTAATTTTATTATTTAATTTTTTTAAATGATATTTTACTAATTTACCTTGACCATCGTAACCTTTTTCAGCTGCATGCTCCGCTTCTTTAGTTCCAAATTCTTTTTTAATTTCATCAAGTAAATCTTGTTTTTCAATTCCTAATAATTTAGTTAAAGCACCAGCCAAAGCAATATTTGTATTTCTTCCTAAACCAACAAAACTTTGAAAATTCAATATTTCACAATTATGAGTTAATTTATCTTTATGAATCTTTAATGTTTCTGTATCCAAAGCTAAAATAAAATCAATTTTATGGCTATAACTATTAATTCTTTCATTAGAAACAGTTAGAATATTAAAATTATGGCCTCCTCTAATCAAAGAAGGGTAATCTCTATAGTTAAAAGTATAATAACCTCGCTTTGCAACAATACCCGAGATTATTTTAGATACCTTGTTAATACCCTGGCCTGCTTGACCACCAATAAGAATGCTAATTATCACCTTTATCTTAATTTTGAAAACTAGATTTATAAAATTATCTTTTATAATACCCAACAAGTTTATCCAAGGAAGTTATAGCTTTCTCCGGAAAATCAAAACTAACCAAATTTAAATTTTTTAAATATTCAGGATTAGAGCCAGTAGCAACTAATATTACTGGTTTTTTCTTAAACTTAGAAATAACATCTAATACACTCTCATTCAAAGTAGGAGTTTGATATAAAACAATAACAACAACACAATCCACATTTTTATCATTCATTATATTTTCTAAAGCAAATTTATATCTTTCAACTGTTGCATCACCAACAATATCTAAAGGATTTCCTATATTTACAGTTAATGGCAATTTCTTTCTTAATTTTCTTTTAACATCTAAAGATAGCTCAGCCATTTTCAAATTCTTAGAATTACCAATAGCGTCCGCAGTTATAATTCCAAAACCACCACCATTAGTCAAGACTAAAACTCTGTTTCTTTTTAATTTAGTTTCTTTATCAAAAAGTAACGCTGTATCCAACATTTGTTCTAAACTATCAACTCTAATCAAATTCAACTGATCAAATACTCCATAAAAAACTTCTTTCTTGCCAGCCATTGACCCAGTATGAGACAAAGCAGCTTTACTTCCTTCTTCTGTTAACCCACCTTTCAAAACAATTATAGGTTTCTTTATTTTTTTACAAACATTAAAGAATTTTTCAGGATTTCTAACCCCTTCTAAATATAAACAAATAACTTTAGTATGTTTATCTTTATTCAAGTATTCCAATAAATCTGATTCATTAATATCTACAGCATTACCATAACTAATAAACTTAGAAAAACCCGCATCTTTACTAGCCAATAAATCTAATACCGCTCCACCTAAAGCTCCAGATTGACAAACAAAGCTAATTCCTCCTTTTTTAGGTCTTCTTAATTTTTCTTTAGAAATAAAAATACTGTCCATCCCAGAATAAGCATCAAACAACCCCAAACAGTTAGGCCCAATAACATTAATACTATTTTTAGTTACAAAGTCTTTTAACTCTTCCTCAGCTTTTACATTTCCAATTTCACTATATCCTGAACTAATTATCAAAACATTTTTTATCTTCATATATTTACAATCTTCTAATATGCTCATAACTAAATCTTGGTGCACACAAATTATAACTAAATCTAGTTTTTCTTTAATTTCAGCTACAGAACTATGACATCTAACTCCCAATATTTCTTGAGCGTTAGGAGTTATTGGATAAACCTTAAATTTAGCATCTAATAAATTCTTAAAAATCACATGCCCAATTTTATGCTCTTCTCTAGAAACTCCTACAACAGCTATACGTTTTGGTTTAAAAAACTCTTTCATCTATTCTAATTTTTAAATTTTAGATATATAAAATTATCGTATAGCAAACTATTTAAAACAAAAAAACAAAAATTAAGATAATGGAAAAAATACTAAATTCATATGATTCACAACAGTTTCTATTAAACTACGCTGACTTGCCAAAAACTCAACTAGTCCAAACTTCACAAGAAATAACATTACCTTTACCTTTAGTACTAAAACTAGTCTCTAATCAAGCAATTCATAAAACCGAAATTAATGGTGTAAGATTTGCACACACAAAAGAAGAGCTAGAAAAAGAATTTACAAGTTTATTAGAACTTTCAAAAAAATTAGAAATTCAAGGAATACTTGCACAAGAATTTATAGAAGGTGAACAACTAATAATAGGTATAAAAAAAGATTCTGTATTTGGTCACGTAATTCTATTTGGTCTCGGTGGGATTTATACTGAATTACTAAAAGATACTGCAATAAGAAAATGCCCAATAACCGCGCAAGATGCTAAAGAAATGATTGACAGTTTACAATCTAAACAATTATTTCACAATTTTAGAAATAAAAAGTTAAACACTAAATTATTAATAAAAAATTTAGTAAATATTTCTAGATTACCATTAAAATATAAAGATATACAAGAACTAGATATTAATCCATTTATATTAAACCAAAAAGAAGGCAAAGCCGTTGATATACGAATAGTCTTCAATTAGATGGATAAGTATGCCTCAATTTTTTTATCTTCTTGTAGTCAAGAAAGTTAGGATAATATTGTGCTATAAACTGAACTGCGACTTCTTCAAGAAGTTCAGGTGCATTTCCCCAATAAACAGATTTTTTTAAATCAACAATACAATTTCTGGCAATCCCGCTTATAATCATACGTTCCCCAGTAGACAATTTTTCTTTCACTACGTCTTCTATTAAAGACCTAGCATTTGAAACTTGATGCGTAAAAGTTTCTTCTAAAATCCTCACATATTCCTCTACTAAAGTTTCATCTGGGTGCTCTTCCATTTTTAATCTTTAACAGTTTTGAATTTAATTCCACTGCAAAAACATTTCATACTTTTTGGTGCACTACCATTTAAAACGTATAAAGCTCCGCAATTTTCACATTTAACTTCCATCATTACCTCCACTAGTAATATCTACACAACCGAATGTACTAACATTAAATGTTTCACAATCATCCGGAATTCCAGAACAAACAATAGCTCTGTAACCTTTATTTATAACGAACTTAGCAACATGATCATCTTCTGGACATAAAAACATTAAATCTCTTTCTCTATCATAAGGTTTAGCAGTAGAAACTTCAGTAGGAAATCCTTGCACATTAAAAGAATCTATATTAAAAAAACAAGGTTCACTCATTCTACAATCAATATCTTGTAAATTTCCATTTAATTTACCATTTTTAACTGTATGGATAGTTTCCATTTTTCCTTCTTTAAACCAAGCATCCAACCACACTCCATGATTACAAACAGCATCATAGATTTTTTCTAATTCCTTTTCATCACGTATTTCTTCATGTTTTCCATTTAATAAAACAGCCAATCCATTTTTGGCATCTATTACTTGTCTATAATGGATTAACCAAGTGTCAATTCTAGGCATATACAATCCATTTTCAGAAAGTGCAAAATGACTATCTCTCCAATCTAAATTTTTCGCATCTGGATATTTAGTTATCATTTTTCTTTGTCCAGGAATAATAATAAATTCTTCAGGATTATACATAACTTTAGTTTCTAAACTCTTTTCTTCAACTGATTCTTGTCTCTCAGCACCAAAATTAGGAATACCTTCTATTAATTTTTGTAAATCAACAAAATTCAATTCAGGATATAAAATTCTTTGCGCTCTTGAAGAAACAAATCCATCTGAATCTCGTGCTAATTGTTTAAGAATATCTCTACTCTCACGAGTACCACAATTTGATAAAATATCAGCAACTGCATATCTAACATTAGGGCTTTGATGATCTTTTAAATCTACAACTCCCTCAAAATCAACATCTCTAACAACACCATTTAAACTATTTAAGTATTGTAAAGCTTGACTCTTTCCTTCATTACTTAAGTCAAAACTCATAGTGCACTCTCCAAAGTTGAATACTTTCTAACTGGAACTGGCACTCGTTCTGGTGGAAGTGTTAAAGCATTTTTTACTTTGTGATATACTTGTGTTAACAATGAATCTCTTTGTAATAATTTTGGTTTTCTATCGTTAAGATACATTGCTGATGCTAATGTAAAATAAGATACACCTGCAACTCCTAAAAGAATTGCTTTTTCTAAATCTGGAGTTTCTTGATTAAACAAATTATATGAAATTGCGCCCAAAGCGATACTTCCGGCTAGAACAGGTAGTCTTGTATTACGAACTACGTTTTGTGCAAAGTTTACAACCGGGTTCATACTTTTGGTTTCTCCATTTGTTTCTTCCTCTAATTCACCTTCTAATCCTAAATCGCTGAGGGACAGATTTATTCCTGCAAAAAAGGTTCCTCCCCCCATAAATGGTAAAAATGCAATATGATTTGTAAATAAAAGGGATGTACCACCTATAACACCCCCAATATAAGATGCCGCCCTAGTAGTCTTGTACAATGTTTTTTCAGGAATTTTCATTCCTAGTTTAGTATAATATCTTAATATTTCTTCATCCAAGGAAGTGTATGCTTGCATTAATTTATTCATCTTAATACAACACTCCGACTAAAACAAATTTAATTTGTTCAAATCTAACTTTATCTGGATCATTCATGCCAGTATTATCACCTTTAGTGACTGCATACCAGCCTTCTTTATCATAACCCATATCAACAATTCTGTGACAAACTAATCCGTCTGTGAATTTAGCTTCATAGCTAACAATATCACCAATTTGTAAGTCTAATTCAGATTTAGGTCGGACTTCTATACCAACACTATTAACATCTAAAAGAGGGTCCATAGAATTTGTGTCAGTATATTTAGCCCAACTAGCTTCCTTAATATTAATTACAAGCTTATCTTCATAGATTAACAAATCACTGTCTTGTATTCTATCTGAAGGAGATATTCTTTCTCTAGAAACAAAAACAGAAGGCATTTCATAAGCTACACTATAAACATCATGTGCTAGCCACCCTATTACCAAAAGTAATAGCCCAATTAATATCGCCTTTTTCATAAGATTTTCAGGCAATTTTGACTATATAAATCTTTCTCTTTTAACAACTTGAAAGTAGTTACAATAAAAGAAAAGGTTTAAAAATTCACTGCTTGTCATGCGCCATATGATTGAATTAGAAAGGATAGCAACCGAAGTAGGAAAAATAATGGATAAAAGAATAGTTCCTATACTTTATGTTGGAGCAGCTATTGGAAGTTTTGCAATAGCCAACGTTATTTGGGATAAAACTGCTTCTCTTGAAATGAAAGAACCTACTACTATTGAAGTTGTAACAGAAAACCATATGATAAGAAGAGTTTACACTCCACATAGATCATTAATCAAGCAGGTTGCTTGGTATGATAGAACTGTAGAAGATTATTTTAAGAATGAAAATGGAGAGTTTGTTCTAAGACGTGTAGAAGAAACAGAATATGATTATCCGAATCCATTACTTGGAGAAAACGAAACAAAATATAAGACAAATATTAAAATCTTAATTTAAAACAATCTCAACGTTTCTAAATTCTTCGGCAAATATTATATTAAAAAAGATAAAAAAATAATTTAAATTAATTATCTAAAATTATTTGGTCTTTTCCTCATTAAAAACTGTTTTTCAATGCTTATCGTACCGTCAGGGGTATAACTCGAATGATACGAATCTAAAGCCCAACGACCAAGATTACTCTTTATTTCGGCTGCTGTTCCAGGAGCAATGGTCTTCTGATGCATTGGAATTGATGAAACCACTTGATCATTGAGGTTTAACCATTTATGTTCATTACCTTTATTTTTAACAAATCGCCCACCTTGAACACCAGAAATTCCTTGTTTTGGATTTTCTCCACCAATACGACGTATAGCCCCTCTATCTATACCAGCAGCATCTAAATCAGACATAATTCTTGCAGAGTTATCCATTTTACTTCCAAGCAACTTAATTAATATGTCACTTTTTTTCCCCTCACTTTCTAAGATTCCCCAACTATCTAAATTATGGCGCATCTCAGTAGGCAAAGAAGAATATTTTAAAGAAGACCCCGCATCAAACAAGTCTTCTGCTTCTTTAAGTGTATACTTTGCAACAGAACCCATACTAGGCACTAAAGGTGCAGCACCAGCAAGCATAAGTACACGACCGAACGTTCCGACTTCTTGTCCATACAAATCTTGCCCAACTATTGCTTGTCCTAAATCTGAAAGACCAAGACTTAATTCACCAGCAGTATAGTCTCCAAGCATTTTTAATCCTTCAATTCCTGCAGCTTGTTGTATTTGTTCGTATTCTTCGAATCTTCCTTGTCTTTGTGCATTTAACATTAATTGCGCAGTTAGTTCAGGTAATTTACCACTAGGGTCAATCATATTAACAGGATTATTTCCAACATATTGATAAGCAGGTTCACTAGCGACTGGATCGACCGAAGTAAATCTTCCTAGGTCTGGGTTATAATATCTAGCACCATAATAATAAAGACTACTTTCATCAAATTCTTTACCAGTAAATGTAAATCTTTCTCCACTTTCAAGCAAAGGTTGACCAAATGGTAACGCTTTAAACTCACCTATAATCGAACCAGAGCTGTCAGTAGCTAATCTATTAGATCCAAGATGGTCTTGATATTCTTCTGTCAACTCATCATTATGTTGCGAGCCTAACAATTTACTTCCGGAATAGAAAAAGTTTGTCCATCCCCCAACCTTAGATAAATCAATAGTTGATTCAATAGTTTTTAAACTAACACCAGCTTTTTCATCAAGTTTACTACATTTGCAAACATCAATTAGTTGAAGTTCTTCACTATCACAAATAACTTCACATATTTGTTCATAAGTATAGTCATCGTATATTACAACATCTTCAGGATCATCTCCTTTATCTTCATCGTCGTATTCATTTATCACGACAACTTCTTCCTTAATCAAGTCTGAATCCTCAACTAAATCTTTACTATTAATTTTTTTCTTATTTTCTAGTTCGGTTGAATTTATAGTCTCATTATTATCCTTTTCTATATTAGTTATTTCCAATTCGTCAGATGGAACAACAATTTCGTCTAATTCATCTTTACTATCTTCAGCATTATCTATGCTTTCTTTCTTAAGCCCTATGTTACCTAAACATGCATCAGTTGTTTGTAAACCATATTGGGTTACAAATATAGATACATCCGAAATTTCAATAACTCCATCTGGGAAAAAGTCAATTTCCTTGTGATAACCATTGCCATAGTATCCTGAAAATATAACTAAATCATTAAGATCCACAATTCCGTTATAGTCTAAATCGGCACTACATGTAGTCAACTCTACAATAGGTAAATTTCCTGCACCATACAGGTAATTAGTTTTATAATAATATTCTCCTTCTTTGTATACTTTCTTTATAATTCTTTGACCATTAGTATCATAAACAAAATCTACAGCATTTCTATCTTTGTCCCAAACTACTGAAAGTCTACCATCATTTCCGTATACATATTCAGAATAATTTCCAGAACAATTTTCACCTACAACACTGCCAATAGCATCATAATCGTATACACAATCATTAGTGTGTTCTAAAATATCACTTCCTTGGTGATAAGTATAATCTTGTGATTCAACAGCATTACTAGACCCAACAAAGTCCCTAGACAAACGATTTCCAACACTATCATAAGTATAGTCTATGCTAGTAATACTATGCCCATTGACATCATAATACCCACTATCATAAATAGATTTTAAACGATAAACATCGTCGTAGTCAAATATCACTTCTTCATTATTGATATCAATAACATTACCAAAGTTATCATAATCATATTCTTCTTCAAATAAAACTGTTGAAGAATCATCAGTCACAACTATGTCAATCAATTGATTTTCGGAGTTATAAGAATGCTCAACTAAGTTATTACTTGGGTAAGTAATCTCGTCAACGGTTCCATCTGAATTAAAATCAATAGTCCAAATAGATGAATCGCTCGGCAATTCTACACTGTTGATTTTATTGAACTCATCATAACTATATTCAACAATCTCTCCAGAAGGATAAGTTATACTTACTGCATTGCCTGCATCATCATAAACATATTCTGTTGTTGCTGTAAGTCTTCCTATATTTTCAATTGTAGCAATCAATCTTCCTTTGTTATCATACTCATAAATTTTCTCATTAGTAATACCGTTTGTGTAATATTTAACTTCGCAAAGA
>PNOQ01000050.1 GCA_013824915.1 Nanoarchaeum sp.
ATAATCCCGCAAACTGCAAGTTGTACTAGTTGCCCAACACAAACAACTGGGCAAGTTAATAATGCATATGATTTCAATGGAGTTTCTAACTTTGTTGAGTATGGAGATATACTTAACTTACAATTCCCAGTAACATTAGCTGCCTGGATTAAGTTAGACAATTTGGATAATGTTAATCCTATAATATTTACTGATGATGGAACAAATTATGCAGGTTATTTTATGTTTATAACTCCTACAGCAGATGCTGGTGGAAAAATATATGCAGGTTTTGGAGATAATAGTGGGAGTCTTTCTACATACAGAAGAATTGTAAAATCTGATGGAGGATTACTTAACACGAACCAATGGTATCATATCGCTGTGGTTATATCTGGTCAAAATGATATACAGTTATATCTTGATGGAACTGCAATAGCTACAACATATGATGGTGTTTCTACAGTTCCTGTTACAACAAGTAGTCCTATAACTGTAGGAAGAAGAGTAGTTCAAGGTACTAATTATTTTGCAGGAGACATAGATGAAGTAAAAGTTTTCAATCAAGCTTTATCAGTTGCAGAAATACAAACACTAATTGGAGTAAGCCCTGGGTGTACTATTAATGCTGATTGTGCTCCTTTAACATTTACTAATCCTATTACTCAATGTAATCTTACTAGTGGGGATATACCTACATTATATGCAGAATATGTTTGTAGTAATTATCAATGTGTTTTATCTGGAAGTAATGTTGTGGTTCCAGGCCAAAGTTGTTCTGATGCTTGTGGTGTTAATCCCAATGATGGTACTATTGTAGATCAAGAGTTATGTTATAATATTGGTCAAACTACTTGCCCGGTAACTACCTATGCACCACAAAGTTGTGTTGATAATTCATATGTAACTTATGCTTGTTCTGTTGATCAGACTGATGCAGTTCAGACAACTATTAATTGTGATGATCAAAATTCAAGTACGATTGATTCATGCGATGATAGTAATGGTTGCGTTTACACACCAACATCAAATAACTTAACTAGTCAAACAATTAGTTTAAGTTCTGGTTGGAACTTAGTAAGTTTGAATATTTATAGTGATGCTGATTCAAGTGATTTTGGATCAATGATTGTTATGAAATATGCAAACAATGATTGGGTTATGGACTTTGAAGGTATGAATGCATTTGAATTAGTACCATTAGAAGGATATTATGTTTATTCAACACAGGATAACAGTGTTGTGTTTAGTGGTGAGAGTTTGAGTTCTGGTTATAGATATAGTTTAGTAAATGGAACTTGGAATTTGTTTAGTGTTCATAGCAGCGGAAGTTATAGTAGCTTATATTCTGATAATGCATACAGTTTGTTTAGTGCAACTGCTTCTGGCACTAATCAAATTAGTTTAAATGATAACTTAGTTCCAGGAAGTTTATACTGGGCCAACTTGAGAGGACCTGAATATAGCTTGCCACAGAGTGAAGCTGAAGAATCTGCTATTACAACTGTATTTAGAGCGTTCTTCAAGAATATACTTGGGTACGTTGTAAGAGATTTTGATTAAATAGCAACTTTTATATATAGATTAGATAACATGAATTCTTCAAGGAATTAAAAATGCAACCAATAAAAGAAGCACATATAAGAAAATCCTGTTTAGGAAATATGGTAAGAATAGATTGGGATAGAAGTAGAAATGCTTTTCTAGACTCCGAAGGTAATTCTGTTGAAGGTATAGACCCTAGTAATGGTAAGCCAGGAGTTTTTGTTAGATATTATGATAAACAAACAGATGGTGATCTTGTATTTGGACAATCTGGTGTTAGAGTTGATGGTGTAAATGTTTCCGTAATGACTCATTATTCTATAAAACCTGATTATAGAGTGTCTCCTGATTTAGATGGAAAAACTCGTTGTGAACATCCTGTAACTTTTTATGAACTAAGAAGATAATTATATATATTTCTAGATTAATACCATATTATGACATATCAACCTGATTATGCGGAAGGAGAAATAGTTGTGAGTTTTAGAACACAAGTTTCTAATGAGTTTGCTAATGATTTTGGAAAACTAGTGGGCTATAAGTTAAAAAATAAATCTAGGTTTTATAGAGATTGTTTTGTTTATCAAACTGAAGAGGGAGGAGAAGATAAAGCTGTAAAAAAATTTAGTGTATATCTTGATATTGTTGATTGGGCTAACTTGAGAGATTTAAATTTAGAATCAAGATGGAATGGACTTGAACAAATAATTAATAGTTTAAGAATTTTACAAGATACTCTTGAAGTTTCTGATGAAGAATATATTATTAGAATAAACGAAATTTGTGATAGTTTGAGAGAAGTAGAATAAAATATATATTAGTAAAAAAATTTATTGTAAATTATCAATTGTTTGTCTAATATGCGACTCTGCATTTTGTTCATTTAAGAAAGAATTTTTTTCGATTAATTCATCTATTGTTTTGGTTCCAGACAAGTCAACTGCGCTTAAATGAAGCCAGTCATTACCTCTATAAAATGATATACTCCCTGAATCTCTAACAAAATGGATAAGAGTACTATCTCCTACACCCCTTTCTTCATGCAAAGCTAACCATTTAGTATCTCGGAGATAATTTCTTAATCGTTTAACATCTCCTCCAACTTTTTCAGTAGTACTGCAGTATAGAGTATCATATTTTATCATAAATCCAGCAATTAAGATATACTTTTAAGCTTTTTGTTATTTAATAAAGAGTATAATCCATAAACATTATAAATAATATTTTGAATGAAAAACAATGCAAATAAAAATGAAAACCGTATTAGGAATAGAATCAACAGCACATACATTTGGTGTTGGAATAACTAAAGGAAATAAAGTTTTAGCTAATGTTAAAAAAACTTATACTACTGAAAAAGGTGGTATAATACCTGTAGAAGCGGCTAGACATCATGAAAAATATTACAAAGAAGTTATTGAGCAAGCTTTGACGCAAGCCAATTTAAAAATTGAAGATATAAATTTAATTTCATTTTCTCAAGGTCCGGGTTTAAGCCCTTGTTTAAGAGTAGGTTTACAAGTTACTAAAGAATTACATGAAAAATATAAAATTCCGTTTATTGGTGTAAATCATTGTGTTGCACATTTAGAAGTTGGCAAAGCAGTTACAAAAGCTAAAGATCCTGTGTTGCTGTATGTTTCTGGAGCTAATACACAAGTTATTGCTTTCGAAGGCGGAAAATATAGAATATTTGGTGAAACTTTGGATCAAGGAACTGGAAACTTTTTAGATTCTTTTGCGAGATACATAGGTTTAGGATTTCCTGGCGGGCCCAAAATATCTGAGTTAGCTCAGAAATCTAAAAATTATATTGAACTACCTTATTCAGTTAAAGGCATGGATATTTCTTTTACTGGAATGTTAACTAAATTAAAACAAATGTATGATTCTAAAAATTATAAAATTGAAGATTTAGCTTATTCATTACAAGAAACTGCTTTTGCAATGTTGTTAGAAGTTGCTGAAAGAGCGATGGCACATTGTAACAAAAATGAATTATTACTTGGTGGAGGAGTTGCTTGCAATATAAGATTAAAAGAAATGGCAGAAATAATGTGTAAAGAAAGAAATGCTAAATGTTTTATTCCTGAAAATTCTTTGCTCGTTGATAATGGCGCGATGATAGCTATTACTGGTGCTAAATTTTACGACAAGAAAAAGAAATATGTATTAGATATTAAACCTTATGAAAGGACTGATGAAATTAGTTAAATCCTTCAGTTAAAATATTTATTAGTCTGTTAGAAATAGATTCTGGTTTTTCAACTCCCATTATTTGATTTATTATTATAGTTGATGGACCGTTATTAATAAAAATATAATCTTCTTTGCTTAGACCGTTAGAAGAAACATCAAATTCGTACCATTTGTAATCATCTGTTAATTTTCCGGAAGCTATTTTTACTTTATCTGTTGAATAAATTTCGAAAGTTGCATCTCCCTCATCAATCTTTGCCATGTAGAACGATATTTTTTTTAATTGTTTCCCCCATTTTAAAAGTAGATAGTTATTATCTTGTGGATTGATTTGTATTGAATTTCCATCGTTTAAAATTAAGTTAAAAACATATTGCTCGGCCTTTGCAGTATCTTTGTCTACTAATGTTGAGACTAATGGAGACTTGCCATTAATTATTTTTGTTGTTTTGCCAGTATATTTGTTTAATGTGTCTAGTGTTGAGACTCCTATGAATAGTAATAATATTAAAAAAACAACTAAAATTGTTCTATATTTTGGAGTTAACATATAATTAGAATTTCAAAGGTTATTAAATATTTTTCTAATTTACAGCTATTGTTACAACATCTACGCAGGCGCCTTCAGAACAACGGCCTTCACACAAATACCACGAACTGGCGCATTCATTTGCTTCATTGCAATAATATTCCATTACCATTTGATTGTCTTTACTGCAAAAATCGTGATTTGTTGTTAGTTTTGATTTACAATAACCACTAACATTGTATTCTAAAAAATCTGAGTCTTCGCAATTCTTTTTTATTTCACTTTTTTCTTGCATTCTTTCTAAATCTAATTTTAAATCAGAATCATCTGTGAATGTTTGCGTTATTCTTGAAATTACTTGGCCAGTTAGAGAAATGTAATTTTTAAAAATGTTAGTAGTATCTTGGAGTAAATTAGCTTGAACTACAGGTAGTGAGATTAATAATATTAACAGTAAATATTTCATTTTCTAGCAGATTGTATTAAAGCTAGTGTGAAACTCTTCATAAATTTTGCGTTTGCTCTTGTTTCTAAATCTAACATTAAGTTTAAATCGTTGATTAACGAATCTAACTTTTCTTTAGAATTATCATAAATGAAAATTGGGTCTTCCATTTTAACTTGGTCTTAGCTTAGACCTAGTATATCTGTCTAAGGAAAGTAAACCTTCAGCTAAATCTTTATTTTGTTGAAGAACTTCTTGTAAACGTTTGGTTACGTCTTCTATTTCTTCTCTAGTTACATCTTTTATTTTATCTACGTTTTCTGCTGCCTTTTCGAATAATGAAACTAACTTGTCAATTCTCAAAGATAAATCGTTTACTGACTTGACTAATGTTAATGTTGTTTTTTGAGATAAAATACTAGTTTCGATTAATTGTTTTAATGTTGTTTCGTTTATAGTAACTTTTGGCATAAATAGAATAAAAAATTTAGATATAAAAAGGTTTTGTTTATTTTACTAACTCATCAAGACGTCCTTCTCTAAAATCGAACAACCTTTTTGCTTGATTTATAGGCACTATTACCATATTTGGTCCTAAATCTGGAAGGTCTAATCTGTTTCTTTCTGAATATGTTGTAAAAACATAGGGAGGTTCTGTGTCTGTCTGTATTACAACGAATCTTACGCCTATTTGATAAGGATTAATATTTTCGTATATAACTTGCGTTTTTTGTGTCATGCTTTTGTGAATAGAGTAATGTATAAAAAGTTTTCGTTAAGATTATCGTAATACTTATAAATAAGTTACTTTTCTTTTTTGTAAAATGAAAAAACCTAGATTGTTGGTGTTGGGAGCAAGTTTTCCTATGTACGAACACGAATTAAAAGAAGCATTGTCAAATAATATGCGTTGTCTTATTTCGAATGTAGAGGTAACTGGGTCGACTGCGACACCCTATTCTGTGGATTCTTTATTAATGTGGGCAATATTGGGGAAAAGCACACATGATGATAGATTATTACAAGGAGTTCAAAGAGGTTGTGAGTTGTATGTTGGAATATCAACACCAGTAAGAGAATATACTGGTAGAAGAACAAAAGATGGACGATTCGATAGTTATCAACTAGGAGAACGTGGTTTGCTTTTAGCTGAAGAACATGGAATTCCTGCTACGATATTAGAGAGTTATAATGAACGTTTTGTTCGTAGATTTGTTTTGGATCATGCATGATAAAATAGTTATATAACAAATTATTCTACTAATTGTCATGGAACAATATTATATGCCTAAACATTTGGATTTTAAAAATTTAAGATTCTGTTTAGATAATTATAAACCAACTTTTTTATATATAAGAGATTGTGGTGGAGTTAGGGAAGATGGAATATACAGCCCTAGGGGAAGAGTAAAAGTTAGTGAAGATTTAACCGATAAAATTCTTGATTTTAGAAAAGATGATTCTGGGTTGTACATGCTGGTTGATTCTCGTCAAGTGTTTCATTTTCCTTTATTGAAAGAATATCTAAAAGGGTTTACAATGGCATATGAACGAATTGAACACACCGAAGAGGGAGTTGGAAGAATGATTATGCTGTGCCAAGGGATAGATCCATATGATTCTGAACTTCCAGAACCGAGAAAATCAACTTTGAGAATTGTATTAGATTATCATTTAATGGAAATCGATTTTGAAGGGAGAATCGATATTAAATTTCATTCTTGGTTAAAAAAACCATATTGGAAAACTTGGACAGTTGATAAGAATAAAATAAAACCTAATGTAAGTACTATTAATATAAATTAGAACCAATTCTCAATTGTAATTAATGCCGGTTGGTTTCTCCGAATGAAATGAACGTTCTAGATGACACGGGAAGCTCCGTTTTAATAATTTTAGAGTGCGCTATTTCACAGCTATTATTGTTACATGGGTTGGCTTCTTAATCTGACGTTGCATTCGATTGTGATAAATCTCAAACTTTTTAAAACCTGCTTCTTTCAATTCTTTAATCCAGTCTTTTTCTTTTAGGGTATGAGTTATACATAAATCTTCATACTCTTTTCCATTAATAGTATAAACAACATCTCTTATCCTAAAGTTTTCAGTATATCTATCATGGAGTTTAGTTTGTATTATTGTTCCATTTTCTATTTTGACGGTATTAATAATAACTTCATCTTTGTTATTTGGTACATATTCCCAACTTCGATTATCAATGACAAAAATTCCCCCTAATTTTAAGTTAGCAAATACATTTCTTATTACTTTTCTAAATTGCATAGGTTCTTCACCTAAGGTGGTCCACATACATATTGCTGCATCGAATTTTTCAGGAAAAGAAAATGTGTTTGCATCTTGCAATATAAATTCCACATTTACATTTTCTTTCTTGGCGTCTTCTTTTGCTTTTTTGATTTGATATGGAGAAAAATCGATTCCTCTGATTTTATAACCCATTTTAGCCAAAGGAACTGCGTGTCTTCCTATTCCGCAGGCCACATCTAAAACGCTTTTTACGTTATATTTCTTAAAAATTTTATCTAGGAGAGTTACTTCTAATTCGGTATTCACAAGATGGTTGATAATGAACTTGTAATAATCAGGTAATTTGTAAAGTGTTTGCATAATTTAATACTGTTATTAATTATTTATTAATTTATCTTTTGCGTGCTTGTTCTGTCTTTAGCTGATTTTTTATTGAGTTTGATCGCCATTAAACTCTATGTTAGGATTGATTTTTAATGCAACGTCCGGCGAAACTGGGAAAAAAATAAAATTACTCTTCAACTTCTTTGACTTTTTTCTTTACTTCTTCTTCAAGCCCAAGCTTTTTAAGTAATTCTTTGTATCTGTTTCTGATTGTAACTTCAGTAACACCTGCAACGTCTGCAACTTCTCTTTGTGTTCTTTTTTCGTTGTTCATTACTGCTGCGACATATAAGCTAGCTGCTGCGATACCAGTTGGACCACGACCAGAAGTTAATTCTGCTTTTTGTGCCATCTCTAGTATTTCTACAGCTTTACTTTGTGTTTCTGCTGAAAGTTTTAATTCAGATGAAAATCTTGGTATGTAATCTACTGGATTACTTGGTAATATTCTAACCCCAAGTTCTCTAGTGATAAATCTATAAGTTCTACCAATTTCTTTTTTATCTATACCAGAAGCTTCTGCTAGTTCATCTAAAGTTCTTGGTATTTCGTGACGTCTGCAAGCTGCATATAAAGCACCAGCGACTACACTTTCCATTGATCTACCACGAACTAGACCACGTTGAACTGCTTGTCTATAAATTTCAGAACTATCTTCTAGTACTGGATTTGGTAATTTTAAGAATGAACTTACTCTTTTCAATTCTGCTAAAGCTAATTTTAGATTTCTTTCTATAGCAGTTGAAATTCTATGTTGCCATTTTTGTAAACGCATGAATTTGTTTTTAGATTTAGTGTTTAATTTAAGAATATCTGCATCTGTACCAATGCTTGTACCTAAACCTTGGTCAAATTTGGTGTATGTTAAAGGAGCACCTGTTCTACGTCTTTTATCTGCGGATTCTGAATCGAATTCTCTCCATTCTTGACCGAAATCTATCATTCTTTCTTCGATAACTAGACCACAGTCCTTACAGATAATTTCACCCCTCTCGTCCTTAAAAATTAAGTTTATGCTGCCACATTCGGGGCATTTTTTTATGTATGACATTCTTTTACCACCCCCCTGAGGTGTAATAAGATTTATATATCACTCTCCGATTGCATTTATAAAACTTTTGGTTTATACTAATTCTTATTTACTGTAGGATAATAGTGCTTAAAAAGGGATTTTTACTTCTACTTACCAACATGGACGAACCAATATTAGGAAATCCTCAACCTGAAGTTCAGAAGAAACCTGTTGAAGATGATAGAAAACAGAAGGTTAGAGAGTTATTAATTTCACAAGGATGGGATTTGAGAGATATTACTAGGGTTTGGGTTGATGTTGATACAAAAGAATCTGATTTTAAAAGAAAATTTTTCAGAACTAAGAAGTATGATCAAAGTATAGCTGAACAAACTGCTTTTGTAGATAATACAAGACAATATGTTGATTATTTGTTATTAGATAAGAAAGGTGAGCCTTTAGCTGTTGTTGAGTTTAGTGAAAGTGCTAAAGGAATGGATAAAGGTAAATTAAAAGCTAAAGAATATGCTGAAGATATAAAAAGACAAACTGGAAGTCAAGTTTTCATATTTTATACTAATGGTAGTAGGATATGTTTCTGGGATTACCCTTATGAGACTGTAAAATTAGTTCCTACATTTTATAATCAAGATTATTTGGAAAGAGTAAAGTGGGCAAATAAAGACAGAGAACCTAATGCAAGAATAATTGAGAAACCTGTTGTTAAGAGAACTGTTGAAGCTCCTAAAGCAAATATACAAGACTTTGCTCCAAATAAGAAAAAAGGATTTTTTGGAAAAATATTTAGTTAAAAAAATTATTTATGTGTATAAGATCTGATTTCTTGAACTGGGAGACCGTAGAAACCATATAATAGGTTTGAATCAAAAATAGGACTTGCATGAATGATGGCAACTATTCCACTGTTAACAACTTGTCGAATTGCCGCTTTATTTTCATAAAGAAGAGGATTTGTTTTATAAACAAAAAGACCTTTGTTTGGCCTTAGAAGAGGTATTCTGCTTATTTTACAAAAAAAATCTGTTTGGTATTCTTCCTTTGAACCAGGATAAATTGTTATTTGCCCCATAAATTCTTCTACTGCTTGTCTCCATTCTTTTGAATCAAAATCTGCTTGTTTGATTTTTTGAAGAAGATCTTCTCTTACTTTTCCTTCTACCATTGTAAAAATAGAGAATTAAGTAAAACTTATAAATTTATCTAGAAAAACTTCTGTTGAATCTTCTTGGACTTGTTGTGTTTGGATTATTTCTGTTAAAGTTTGGTTTGTCTGCGCCGTAAGTTCTTTTAGGTCTATGATGTGAGCCAGCTTTAGGTCTAGGTCTAAAATTTCTTGGTCTGTATTCTTGTTGTCTACGCATTGTTTTAATGTGATCAAAATCAGGTACATCCATCCTTTGTATAGTTAATGAATTGTCTCTTAGTATCATTCTAAAATTATCGTGATCAAATTCAGATAATAAAGAAATAACTTTTCCTTCTTTACCTGCTCTTGCAGTTCTACCTATTCTATGAATATATTCTTTAGCAGTTTTTGGTAAATCATAATTTATTATGTATTCTACATTTTTTATATCTAAACCACGAGCGGCTACGTCACTAGCTACTAAGATTTGTATTTTATTTCCGTGAAATAAGTCTATAGCTTCTTTTCTTTTGCCTTGAGATAAACCACCATGTAATGCTCTTGATTTTATTCCTAAATCATATAAATCGCTAGCTACTCCATCTACTCTATCTCTTGTGCCACAGAATATTATTGTTAAACCATGTGCTTCTTTCTTTAATAGATGTGCTAGTAATGAAAATTTATTTCTAGATTCTACAGGATAATACATTTGTATTAATTTAGAATCATCAACATAAGATTGAACTTTTATTTTTTCTGGACGTTTCATATAATGAGTAGCTATTTCGTGCACTTCATTAGACATTGTTGCACTGAAAAGTAATGTTTGACGTTCTTTTGGTGTTTCGTAAATTATATCTTTGATGTCATCTATGAATCCCATTTCAAACATCTTGTCTGCTTCATCTAAAACTAATACTTTTAATTTAGTAAGATTTATTGTTCTTCTATGAATATGATCAAGCATTCTACCAGGAGTGCCTACAACAATATCTGTGTGTCTTAAATTACGTATTTGTGGATCTATTGAAACTCCACCATAAATAGGATTGATTATCATTTTTTTATGTTTAGCAAATTTTCTTAATTCCATTGTTACTTGCTCACATAATTCACGTGTTGGAACTATAACTAAACCTTGTATACCTGCACCATTAACCATTTTGTCCAACATTGGGAAACCGAAAGCTGCAGTTTTTCCAGAACCAGTTTGAGATTGACCTATGACATCTTTTCCTTCTAAAATCATAGGAATTGCTTGTCTTTGAATGTCTGTCAATTCAGAGAAACCTAGTTCTAAGAATGTTTTCTTTAAATCAGAATGTAAATTTAATTTATGTATTGTCATTGAGAAACAAGAATTCCGTTTAAGTTCCCTTCTTGGCCCGGCCTGCTAGTTATTTTTACTTTTCCTTTGTCAGTTTCAACTATTGTACCTTTTGTTAGTATATTTCTTCTAACAAAATGTCTATTAGCAGGATTTTCTACAACAGTTTTTATCTTTGCTTGCATACTTTTTTTTGACTTTGGATCAATAACATTAACAAACTCAGCGACTAAAGTAATTTCTTTACGTTTGCCGGACATAATTCTAATTAATTTTTTCTTAACTTGACCTATTTTTGTTAAAGTTGGATCCCTACCTAGCTCAAATTGTTTTTTCTTTCTCAAATCTTTGTATCTTGAGCCAGTTACTTTCCTTCTTGGTCTTACTTGATTTATTGCCATGTCATTTTTGGTACGCGGTCTGTTTAAATAACTTTTGGTTTTGAGAAATTCAGAATCTATGAGTTCCTTCGACTATATTTACTAGTTGTGGCTTCCTATTGCTATACAAAAATCCGTGTGTATTAAGCCAACTGCTTAATCCTTCGTTGTAATCAAGTTTAAGATATGTGCTTGTTCCGACAACCCATGCATTACGGAATATTTGTGGTGTGTGTGAATGCCCGGTTATACTTCTTCCGTGCGCTTTTTCGATAGTTCTTATTCCGGGCTTCCCACCATTCGCCCCTAAATCCCCATGACTACCTAATTGCCATCCTAAAATTTTAAGATCATCATCCCTGGATAAGAAAGTTACATTACTTGGAAATTTGTAATATTTTCTTATTCCTTCTACTAATGGATCATTTCCTCTAACATTTTCTATAAATAATTCTGCGCCAAGAACAGCGTTTTGCGAATCAGATATAAATTCTCCATTAGACAAGTATTTTTCTAACCATTCATCGTGATTAGACTTTACTAAATATATTCCTGTATTACCATCACATACTTCTACTATTTTTTCTAGTTCCTCAGCTGCTAATCTTAATTCATCTTCCAAGCTAAGTTTATCACGATTTTGAGCAAGTTTTACTTTATCGTTTTTATCATGATGATTTATACTATATCCATTAAAAAAGTCGTGGATTACTACAACTTTTGGTTTATATCTTTGTATCATTTCAAAAGTTTCTGCTCTTACATCTGGATCAGTATCACCACAGTGCCAGTCTCCAAGAATCATTGCTTCTGGTCTGACAAATAATGGCGTTTCAGTTCCACTAAACCTCATACCAAGATCAAAAAATTCCCCATTTTTTAATGCACTTAATTGTCTGTAATGATATTTGGTCTTTCCTTTAACTTGAACTAGTATTGCTCCGAAAGTATGATCTCTCTCTGCGATTAAACCTATTCTATTTTGATTATACCTAGGTAAAGTAACTGCACCAGTACTCATTAAAACTTTTGGTAAATCCCTATTACTGTTTGGGACTACTCTTAAGAATTGTTTGGGCGAAGCAAATATTGTACTTACGTCAGATTGTGTAAATCTTTCTAAACCTGTAAGAGGAATTATTTGTTGGGGAAGAATTTCATAATTACTAACTCTAATTTTATCATTTAATTTTTGGTCTTTTGAAACAATATGATAACCACTTAATATACTTTTAAGAACAAGTTCTTCATCATCATTATTTAACCCCCTCATGGGTTGTACTAGAATCTCTCCATTGTAGAATTCACAACATTTTTTGAGTCCTTCTAAAAAATTACGGTTTACACCTACATTGCCTTGAGCGCTTGTAATAATATAAGTTTCAACTTTAGCATCTAAACTCATTTTGATGAATATATATCGAATTTATTTTAAAAGCATTTAGAACTAAAAAAATCTATATTTGTTAATCATGTTTCTAATGTATGAATTCGATTTGCTATATAATTAGAATTTCGATAGCAACATCCATAATTAAGAACGAATTAAGAACGCGTTTTAAATCTTTCGAGACTAAAAAAATTTAGAATAACTCAGTTATAGATTATGATATAAACATAATTTCTTCTTATTGAAGTCATAATGAGCCCCCGCATATGGGTTGACTTTGTCCGTTTGGGGCAGAATTTTATTTTTCCATTGATAAGCGTCAGATTCCAGGTGTGTTCCAGGATATGCTATTAATCTCCACATATCGTTTCTGACAAGGGTTCTTGGAAACTCTACAAGTCTCTGTTTTATTATGTGGGCTACAGCTATTTCTTCTAATATAAAATTTACAGTTGCTTCCGTATATTTTCTGTCCCCCATATCTTTTTTAATACATTCTTTAAATTTTGTATCTTCTTTCTCTCTCTTTTTTAAAATACTGAAAAATAATTCAAAATATTTTGAATTTAGAATAATATAATCAATTGGTAAATAATGAAATGCATTCGGCATGTATTGTTTTTTCTTATCAATTAATTTCCTCAATGATGCAGCATGTTGAATGATTTTCTGATTAAATTTAACACGCAATTCATGAGATATATCCTCTGCATTAAAATATAATCCATTAGTGTAAAGTATAATAACATCGTTGGATAGTAATGCTAGTTTTTTTGCGAAATAATCAAATATTTCGTATGTTTGTTTGGGAGTTTGACCAGAAGTAATCCGCGCCATGGAAACAGGAATAACCAAATAACCATCTCCTTGAATAAGATTTATATCAAAACCGTGTTTCATGTTTAATATTTGTAATAATAAGTTTATAAATCTTTCAGAAATTACTTAAAAATTATACTTAATTGGTCGTATCTGTCTATCTTATATTGCTTCTTCTGAACTCATTTAGGCAGAAAATAAAGATATAACTAAATTTCGATAGTTTTTTAAATAAGCAGTTTTAGCAATTATTATTAATTAAATTTTTTTATGGGGGTAAAAATGGAATCTGAAAACAGACCTTTGGACGCATTGAACAGAGCGAGAGGACATAGAGTTATGGTAGAGCTTAAGAATGGAAAACAATTTATTGGTACATTAAAAGCTTTTGATATACATATAAATACAGTAATGGATGATGCAGAAGAAAGGATAGACGGAAGTACAACAAGGAGATTGGGAACTGTGTTTCTAAGAGGAGATACAATAATATTAATTTCCCCTGAATAAGAAAAATGTCAAAAGGAACAGCATCAATGGGTAAGAAGTCTGGTAAGAAGAACTTTATCAGATGTAGAAGGTGTGGAGAACCAACATATCATATAACTAAGAAGAAATGTAGTGGTTGTGGTTTTGGAAACACTACCAAGATAAGAAAATATTCTTGGATTAAAAAAAGAAAAAGGTTATAATATGAAAAAAGGTGCATTTAACCTAAAATCTATAATGTTCATTGCAAGTATTTTCTTTATTATTTTATTTTTTGTTTTACTTATAATCTGGATGTCTAGCTGGAATGCTTAAAGAAGTCTTATAAATTCTATAATTATTATTAATAAAGGTATTAAAATTGCAGGAATAGAATAACATAAACCTGTTAATTTTTCTTTGTTTATTTTGTATGTTGAGTACACACCAGTTATCAAAGCTAAGAATATAGCATAACCTGCTAGATCGCTTACTATTTGAACTAAAGGTTGTAAGTTTAAAGAATATGAAAGGATTATTATTGGTAAAGGCAATAAAGCTATCAATGCATATATGAATGCTACTTTCGCTACGAAATATGGTTTCTTTTTCATTTTAGACTAGTATTTTGAATGCATAAAATATAATCGATAATATTGATAAGATTATACCTGAGTATGCATACTCCTTTCCTTTGAATTCTTTATGATTATCTATTTTTGCGATTGCATAAATTGCTATTAATATTGACATGTATGCGAAATAAGGAATTAATAATGAGAGAACACCGAAAATGAAAGCGGCTATTGCCATATGAAAATCTTTCTTCCTTATTTTCTTAACTCTCTTTTTCATAATCAAATTTTAATTTTTTTAGTTTAAATAGCTTTCTGTCTTATTAGAAAGTTATAAAAAGTTTGTTTGTATTTTATTTTTGCGGTCCCATAGTCCAGTGGCTAAGACACGACCTTGACGTGGTTGAGGCAGGAGTTCGATTCTCCTTGGGACCATTTTCTAATATAAAATTAAATTTTTTATCAAAAGTTTTATAAAGCTACAAAGGCGAATTTTTATTAATGAAAAAGAGGGGTCAAGTTACTATTTTTATAGTGTTAGGAATAGTCATTTTAGTAGTGTTTGGATTATTATTTTTTGTTAGGGGAAATGTTGTTGAAAAAAGTTTTGAAGAAGAAATGAATTCTTTAACAGTCCCTGCTAAAATTGAATCAGTAAAATTATATTTTGATAATTGTGTTGAAGAGCTAACAGAAGAAGGTTTAACTACATTAGGCGAACAGGGCGGATATATTGATTTGCCTGAAGATATTGCTTTTAGGTCATATACAAATCCATTCTCAAATTCTTTAGAAGTTTATAATGGTTTAAATGTTGCTTATTGGTATTATGAAAGTGCTAATGGAATCGAAATGAATCAAGTTCCTTCTTTAGAAAATATGGAGATTGAACTTGAAAATTATATTAATGAAAATTTTGATGAGTGTTATTATAACGTATATAGTTTTGAACAAGATGGATATGTGTTAGGATTATCAAGTTTAGTTGTTAGTGATGTAAAAATAAATAAAAATAATGTGCAAGTTAGTGTAAGTGCACCAGTATCTGTAAGTTATCAAGAAGTTAATACAAACATCAATAAACATATGGTTTTAGTTAATACTAAATTTGGTGAAATGTATGACAGTGCAGTTTCTATAATAAATAAAGAGAATGAAGAAATGTTCTTAGAAGAGAAAACTATAGACATGATGGTGGTTTATGATGAAATTCCTTTTTCAACAACAGAATTTAGTTGCGAGAAAAAAATCTGGCAAAAAGAAAAAGTTGTAGAAGATATGAAAGGAATTGTTAGTACAAATATTGCCCAGATAAGATTGAAAAGATTACAAAGTTCTGGGGAACTAGTAACTAACGAATATTTTGAGATTGATGTTCCACAGAAAAATGGAATAAATGATTATTTTATTTATTCAACTGGCTGGCCAATGCAAGTAGAAGTTAGTCCTACAAAAGGAGATATTTTAGTTGGAGATCCTATGACACAAAGTGTTCCAGAAATTAGTAAGTTTTTGAATTTATTCTTTTGTTTGAATAATTATCATTTTGTATACGATGTAAAATACCCTGTATTAGTTAGATTGACAGACAGCAATGGATATTTATTCCAATTTGCAACAATGGTTAAAATAGATAATAATAATCCAAGAGCGTATAATGAAGAAGTTGCTAATTATGATAGTATTGATCAATTTAGTAAGAACTTTTGTGAAAATAAGGTAATGCCTGTCGAAATGAGAGTCTATCAATCAGATCAATTTGTTCCTTTAGCTGATGCTAGTGTGTCTTACAAATGTTTTTCAAGTGTATGTTATATTGGCGAAACAAATGAGAACGGTTTGTTACAAGCCAATTTCCCGCCATGTTTAAATGGTGTTGTAATGGCACAAAAAGAAGGATATGAAATTAGTGGAGAAAGTTTATCTACTAATATAGAAAATAGTGCTGCAGTTTATTTAGATAAATATTATGATTTAGAATTAGAAGTAAAAACTGTAAATTTAGATGATAGTTACACTAGATTAGTTCAAGATGGATACCAAGCAGTTATTCAATTTGAGAATTTGGATAATGGATATGTAACTATGGCTACACATGAAGATGAACAAATAAAGTTAACTAATGGTAATTATAAAATAACTGAATATTTAATAACTCCAACAGATTTACAAATAGAATTAAAGAGTGATTCATTTACACAATGTGTTAGCGTTCCAAAGCCTGGTGTGTTAGGTTTATTTTTGAAAGAGGATAAATGCTTTGATACACAAATAGAAAATAGTGAACTAACTGAAGCAATAGTTGGTGGAGCGGTATTTGAATGGAAACAAGAGTTAAGTACTGCTAAAAAATTAACAGTTTATGTTCCTTATGATATGATGCCAAGAACACAAAATGATTTAATAACTATATTTACTAATATAGAATCAACAAATAGTAACCCAAACTTTAGATATCCGGAGGTAGGATGAGAAAAGAATTAATTGCAATATTTGTAATGTTTTTAGTAATTAGCAGTCCGGTTAGTGCTTTGTTTGGTGGTTTAATTGGTTCAGATGATGATCCAAGAAATCTTGGTGAAGCTTTAATTATTGAAGTTGACCATATTGATCCTACTCCTATTGATTCTAGTAACTTTCAGAATAGAGAGTTTGATGCTTACGTTTTCTTAAAAGGAAAAACTGTTGGAACAATGTTGTTTGGTGATGCTGCACCAGAGCAAGCCCCATTTTATGGTGGAATGAAAATAAAAAGCATAGACTTTAATGTTGATGCAGAAGCTTCTAAATATATTTCTAGGATATATTTTAATAAACCTAAAGATAGAGAGTTAATAGTTGATTCTAATGGAAACATAGATTTGGGCTATGCAAGAGTAACATTGAAAAGAATGCCTGTTGAAGAAGATGTACCTGAGACAATAGATGCAGAAGTTAATGCTATAATTTGGTTTGATGTTATGTCTGGAATTGGACAATATGGAGCTACAACATTTAATTTACAAGTTAGCCCAGATGAACAAGCATGGTTAAATAGTGAAAGTTTTGAAGAATCTAAATTCTGGAATGGTCGTGGATATTTAAGATTAAAGAGTATAAATGAAAATAGAGCAAGTGTTGATGTTTATGATGGAATGAAAAGAAAAGTTAGTTCAGTAACGTTAGTTTTGAATGGAGAAGTTCAACAAGTTCCTTTACCTGGTGCTGCAAGTTATGTTGAAAGTTTTGTAACATTAAAATTAAATAGAGTGAATAAAGATGTAGACTCGGCAAAATTAATTATTGAAGACTCTAATGGTGTTATAACAAGTAATACTTATGTTGTTGGTATGAATTTACCTAATAGTGAATGGACTGTAAGTCAAATTTACAAGAATAGTGTTGTTTTTGTTAACCCTGATGGAGATAAAAAAACTATTAGTATAAGTAAGCCTGAAGTGCAAGGAGATCCTTGTGCAGATATTAAAAGTATAACAGACTTGAATATTAATGATGCAAGCTATCAAGAAATGTATTGCCATGCAATAGCAGAATTCCAAGAGTCAGTTGATTCAACTACTAATAATAGTATAAAATTTGATAGTAATATAGGTATAGCAAATGTTTATCATAGTATGTCTGCTTATAGTTTATCATTAATGTATTATCAAAAGGCACAAGAGAATGATCCTGAAAAATTCAAAGACTATCAAGCAAGATTTAGTAGTGTTCAAGATAAAGCTGAGAAAGGATTAGCAACTATTGATGTTGAAGATAACAAAGTTAGTTTGTTAAGCACAACTCTTGGTGAAGATAAGAAAGATTCTTTTATCTGTAATATAGATGGTGCGGAAAAAGAAATTGAACTTGGTACTGCTATATTAGAAGATGTACAAGATGAAAATGATAATGTTTATGATTGGATTGTAAAAAATATTGATTCTGAAAATGTTGTATTAGAACAGAAGTTTGAAAGAAATACTGGGTTAACTAAACAAACTGTAACATTGAAAGTAGGACAGAGTGAAGTTATTCCTTATACTGGTAGAACAACAAAATCAATTGTGATTAAAGAAGTTAAAATAAGAAGAAGTGCAGTTGTTACTGTAACTCCAGGTTCTAAAGAAAATTATGGTGTTTCTAATTTTGTAATGCATATTCCAATTGCAAAAAGATTATGGCAATGGACTCCTGAAGAAATAGATAATATGATTGAGTCTACTGATAAAACAATAACTAAAGTTACAACAATAAAAGATAAATTAGGTAGTGTTGTTAAAACTTGGAAAGGAATGTGTTTTGCTGTTTTTAGTTTCTTAGCTGTGAAAAATGCATTCTTCAATAATCCATTGGGAAGAAGATTAGCAGTTGAAAAGTGGGAAGCAAAATGTAATAGTGCAGTTAAGACTGGAGAAAACTTTAATGGAAAGACTTACACGCCTTCTCAGTTTGAAGAGTGTATGAGTGATAATGTTGAAAGGATTGAATTAGATGTTGAAAAATCACAAGAAGTAGTTGAACAAACAAAAGAAGTTATGAAAGATTTTGATTGGGAGAATAAAGATTCAGTTGCAAGGGCTGCTGCCGAGTTAGGAGTAAGTACAGATGAATTAATATTAATGAATCAATATAATCAATTAAATGCTGAAGAGGTTAGAGATTCAGTTTTCGATAAAAGATTTGGTGATGGATTTAACGCTACTGATTTTAATGAGAAAAAAGTTAGAGTTGTTGAAATGGACACAAAGGTAAAGGCTGCAGGGTTTGACATAAAAAATCCTGAAGACTTCCAAGAAATACAAAATATAGTTTATTCTGTTAATAATAAAGGAGTTACTACAAAAGGAACTGAATTCTTTAGTAGTGAAGATGAAATTGCAAAACAAATTATGGGACAATATGATGTTAGTTATCTTAATTTAGATGGTAAAAAAGTTGCGTATAGTATAACTGAAGAAAACGGTAAATATTATTTATATGATGATGGTACTAAAGTTGAAATAAAACCAATTTTAAAAACAGATAGTACTCAAGTAACTAGTCAATATGGTTCATTCTTTGAAAGTGTTGACGGATCAAAAAAATATGTTGGTGCTGTTGATAGAGATGCTTATTCTACTACATATAAAGGCGGCAAACCTAGTATAATCTATGACGAAAATACTAAGAAACCTTTGTGTATACCATTAAAGTGGAGAAAAACAAATGAAATTCCTAAATTAGATTATGCTAATTATATTTTAGTCGAACAAGAAACGGTTGGTAGCGTATATCCTTATTCTGTATGGAATGTCGGGTTAGATGGTCAAATGAATACACAAGATGATCAATTAGTTGTTAGTTCTTCTATTTTAGCTAACCCTACGAGCCAAGAAGTTAGAAGTTTAAAATCAGAGATTGACAGAAGATATCAAAAATCTAATGTTTCTCCAGACAAAGGTAAAAAAGTAAAGTTGGGAACTGGAGAAGAATATGTTGCACAATTTGCTGAATCATCAACTACAAGCGCAATTGGTGAATGTAGATATATGATGAGTGAAACTGATTGTAAAATATTATTTGGTGTTTGTGACCCAGTAATGTGCCCAGCATCTAGGTTTGATTTTGGTGGTAGATGGGAAGTAAGTAATGCAGTACAATCTGGAATAATAGGAAGTATTGTGTTAGGATTACCTAATTTTGATTTACCTTATGAACCTGTGCCTGTTTGTTTAACTGGAATACATGCAGGTTTAGAAAATATTGTTAGTATGTTAGGCGGTTTTAGAGATTGTTTAGAAGTTGCTAAAGTAAAAGGAGAATCTGTAGGAATATGTAATGAGATTAGAAGTTTATATGTTTGTGATATATTATGGCAAGAAACTTTATCTTTAGTTAATGTTTTTGGTGAATTAAATAAAATAATATCTACTAAGGTTTTGGGTAAGTCAAATGGCGGTGGAGAATATTTATCTTGGGATTCAAGTTGGAAACAATTGTCTAAATCTGTAAGTTTCTTCACAAAAGATTATGCAAGTAGTGCGTTTACAGCATTCCAATCTAGAAGCACAAAAGAAATCGGAACTGAAATTTGTAAAGCTGCTATATTTGGAAAATATCCTGGCGGTACTGATTTATTAGCTCAATTAACAGAACCAGAGAGTCCATCACAATTTACTGGTTGGGTTGAAGAAGATCAATATACACAAGAAGAAGGTGGAAGATCTATTTACAGAGTGTATTATCATATTTATGCTGGAAGAAGTTCTGATATTAGGTATAGAGTTGTATTAAGAGATTTAACTGGAAGAGTAATTGGTGTAACAGATGAAAATTCAGTTAATGTTGGGGAGAAATTATTAAGAAAAGGAGAAAGTGTAGATAAAAGTTTTTCAATTAATCCTGCTAGTGGTTGGGTTGGATTTACAAACATGTGTATTTATATTAATGGTGCAGAAGAATGTGGATTTGGTAGTGTTTCTAGTTCATTTTCAATGCAATATTTGAAAGACATGATAGTTGAGAGTCAAATTGGAAATATAACTTCTGCAAAAAATTGTAAACCTGGAACTTCTAGTTATACTCCTGGATTTACTCAATCAGGACTAGATATGAGATGTTCTGTGTATGATCCTGATGGTGTTGGTGATGATTGGGTTTACACAGGAACTTGCGGTTATGATGAGAAAGACAGATTCCAAGGAGATTGTTATTTATACTCAAAAGGAATAAATCTTAAAGATAAAAATTATAATTTAACACAATACGTTCCATTGCAAGTACAAGATGAAATTGAAGAAGAATTTAGTTCAGAAGAAATAGTTAGTTTACAAACTAAGTTTAGTGAATTGGTAAGTAAAGATGCACAAACAACAAGTACTAGTGGAAGATTGCAAGTTATATCTGAGTATAGAGAGTTTATCGATTCTGAAATAACTACAGAAATAACTGCTTTAAGTTATTACAAAGTTGGAATGGTTTATTATAAAATTGGTAAAGATAAATTAAAGAAACAAATAGAAGCAGAGGTAGCTGCTGCAGAAGAAAGTAAATTTAGTGAATGTACAATTACTTATGATGGTGATGATATAGGCGGAAATGAAAGAATAACTCTTAAATTTTTTGAGGGGATGTGGGTTATTGTAGGATTGGTTCCAATTGGTACATATGTTTACGAATATGATGGTAAGATAGAAACCGATGTTTCTAAAGAATTATTTAGAATACAAGATGAAAATTCTTGTAAAGAGTTACATTCATCTAAAGGAGAGGTTATACAACAATTATGTAAAAATTTGGTTGGAAAAGGATATCAAGATGGTCTTAAGATAATAGTAGACAGTGCTAATTCTCAAAGTGATGATACTATTCAAGTTGAAAATGTTAACAAAGAAGAATACAAACCAGGACATAATGAAGCTTCGGCTTTTGAAATAATTGATTTTTGTGTTGGTACACAAGAAGTAACTGAATTAAGTAAACTTAATGGAGAAGAAGTTGAGATTAATTGTGAGCCTACTAAGATTGGTGGAAAAATTGAAGTTCTTGCAGTAGATAGAATAGTTAAAGACGGAGTAGAGATAGATAGTGAAGATTGGATTTCTAGTATATTAACCGCATGCGGTGATTTTGATAAAATTATAGTTAAACATGAAGATGGAACTAGCTATTCTGCATTCCATAGTAGCTTAAATAATGCAAATGCCATACCGGAAGAATGGTTGAGAAGTGCAGTCTTCAAAGAAGTTTATGATGTATATTATCCTTTTGAATTAAAATTGGATGTTCAAGGTGGAACTTTTGGAAGTACAGATTATACTTTTGTGTGGAACGGTTTTGAACTAGAAAAGATAGCTAAATCTAGAGGATTTACTGATGAAGATAAGTACAATCATGTTTCTTGGGATAAATTTTTAGAAGTTTTACAAGCTTATATTGATAAATATAATCCAACTAGTTTAGAATTTAAATGTACTGAAAGCGGAAAAACTGTGGATACATTAGAATTAACAAATTTAGATATATTGCCGTATGCAAATGTTGTAGAATATTTAGACCAAAACAGTTGGTTAAAAAATAATTCTCTTAAATGCCAAGGTGTTTCTTATTTTGAGAGTGTTACAGATTTAACTAAATATATTAATTACGCGGCTGCAAATAATGTGGGTGGAAATAGATGTGATTGCGGTTCTAATTGTGATGATTACGCAAAATGGATTGTACAATATTCTCAACAATATTCAGTTAATTCACTCTTAGTTTTAGCACTAATTATGCAAGAAAGCAGTTGTGATCAGACATTATATTCAAAAGACAAAAATGGTAATCCTTTAGCATTTGGATTGATGCAAATAACAGAAGGCACATTTGATGATATTTGTAGTGATATAGGTAGTTTTAGTGATGTAAAAGGCATGGATAATGCTGAAAATAATATTGCTTGCGGTATGAAAGTATTAAATGCTAAATATGCTCTTTGGGAATCGAGAGGAAGTAAATATTGGGCAGAACTTAAGTGTGATTTGGATGAATATGTACAACAATACTCAGCTTATACAGAATGGGATGCTGCACTACGTGGATATAACGGATGGGGATGTAGAACTGGTGCAGATGTTAGTTATGTTGAAAAGATTAAGAATAAAGTTAGAATTCTACAACAAGTTTAATAATAAATGCAGAGGACAGGATTCGAACCTGCGTAGGCACTAAGCCACTAGGTCCTAAGCCTAGCCCGTTTGACCGCTCCGGCACCTCTGCATAAGAAAATTAGTACCGACTTGGTTTAAAAATGTTGCTAAAAATTAATATTCTGCTTTAACTTGAGGATAAACAAATTCTTTGCCTTCATAATTTCTAAGAACAACTCTATCTTCTGAAATTTCCTCTACGTATTTTGGTAACAAGGGTATCTTTCCTCCTCCGCCTGGGGCGTCTATGACTAATGTTGGAACCGCTAAACCTGAAATATGACCACGCAATGATTTGTATATATCTAATCCTGTTTGAACAGAAGTTCTAAGGTGGTCAGTTCCTTTTACTGGGTCTGCTTGGTAAATATAATAAGGTTTGACACGCATGCCAACTAAGCCTAACATTAATTGTTTCATTGTTTCTGGATCATCATTGATTCCTTTAAGTAAAACTGTTTGGCAACCGACAGGAATACCTGCATCAGCTAACATATTACATGCTTTTCTACTTTCTTTAGTTATTTCAGCTGGATGATTGAAGTGAGTATTAACATATAATGGATGATATTGTTTTAACATATCCACTAATTCGGGAGTAACTCTTTGAGGTAGAACACAAGGCATTCTTGTTCCTATTCTTATTATTCCATTTTCTCTAGTACTAAGTATGTCATAAACTCCTGATAATATTCTTTCTAATGGACCATCATCTAACATGAATGGATCACCACCAGATAAAATTACATCTCTAACTTCTGGTGTGTCTCTAATGTAGTTTAATGCGTCTTTGATTTCGTTTCCTCTTGGTTGTTGGTCTGTGTCTCCTATTTTTCTTTTTCTTGTACAGAAACGACAGTACATAGCGCACTCATTTGAAACTCTGAATAAAACACGATCAGGATAACGATGTGTTAACAATGAAGGAACGTTTTGTCTTAGTTGATGTTCTGGTTCTTCGTGCAATGGGTCTTCTGTGCAACACATATCTTCTAATTCTATTTGTTGAGGAATTGCTTGTAAGTATAAAGGATCACCTATGTGTTTGATTAAACCTAAGTAATAAGGATTAATTCTTGCGGGATATTGATTACAAACGTTTTCTAAAGATTTTACATCTATATCGAAATATTCTGCAATGTCTTGCGCTGAGGAAATGCTTTGTTTTAAGAGTTGCTTCCATTCTGGAGAGCTAGAAAAAATTTGAGATAGTTGTCTGACAGGTTGATTGTATAATAACCCGCTCGGATGAGGATCGGGTTCTTCACCTTGGATTGCTTTTGTATTCATTTTCTTATTTTTTTCATGTAATGTGCTTTAATTTTTTACACACATTTTAATGTGATTTTTAGTAAATTATTAGTTTATAAACTTTTCTATTAATTTACCGTCGAGAAAATCAAAATTTTATTAAAATAAGCCCAAGAAGGGAATTGAACCCTTGACCTCAGCCTTACCATGGCTGCGCTCTACCAAACTGAGCTACGTGGGCAGTTGATTTATGATTATTAATAAGGATATTAAAAAGTTTCTATAACATAAATATTAAATAGTTTTTTGTTTTAGCTTGGATATGATTTATGTGAATCAATTGACTCTTACAAGATATAGTGTTAGACAAAACAAAGAATTCTTAGAATCTATGTTTAGTGGGAGTTTTAGAGATGTTAGCAAATGGTTTGATTCTTTGAGTTGTAAATCACTTAGAAGAGAATTAGATACAGATATGAATCTAGAAACATTTATTAGGATAATGAATAAACAGTCCGTTGTTAAACTTCAGTTAGCTTCTCCAGACCCGAATATTATATTATATAACGTAATAACCCCATATAGAGATTATGAAAGTGTCTTTTTTTTGAAATGTTTATACAATAGTGAAAACTTTGATATTTTGTTTAGAATTTATCAACACGTTTTTAAGATTAGACTGGAAGATGAACCGGTAAAAGAGGGTGTTTTGAGTTATTATAAGTGGAGAATTAATAGTGATAAAATGTAGGGGAAGGGATTTGAACCCTC
>PNOQ01000015.1 GCA_013824915.1 Nanoarchaeum sp.
TAGCTAGATAATTTAATCTAAATTCTTTTTACACCAAGGACACTTATTTGGGTTTTCAAAATGTCTTTTTTCTATCTCTTTGAAAACGTCTATCATTATTTTGGCCCTTAACTCGGTTTCATCTAGTGTTTCTAGTCTAGTTTCGTAATCGTATTCTTTGGGTAAAATAAGCTCTTTTTTCATATAGTTTTAGTGTTTTTTTGGATATTTAATAGTTTGGATTCTAATTTGTTAGTTTCTCAAAATCAGTCTAATATTATTTATATACTAAACAGTAGTTACAAAAAGAAAGGTTTATAAAGTGCTTATATATTTCATTATTAAAATGAATCCGATGTTAATAGGTGGATTAATGTATGCAGCACCATTTGCAATTAGTTTGGGATATGACAAGCATAACATTGCTAGAAATAGATTAACCAATGTACAGTCCAAGGGTATTGTTCTTGTTCCAGAAACTAATATAAGTTATACACTTGCTCAACGGTTAATGTGCGAGAGGGGCAGACTATCAAATTTTTTTACTGAAAATGAAATTAAATTAGATTGGAAATATCGTGCAACCTCTGAAGATTTGATGGCAGCTATTAATAATTCAGAATATCAGTCAATTGCTTTAATGGGCCCATCAAAAAGAGATTCTTGGAAAGCCTCAGATAGAGAGGTTAGTATCAGAGATATATCACAATTTTGGAATGGAGAACAGAAAGTAGGATTTTGGGTACAGTGGGACGTAAGCACAAAATATGGTAAACCTCTTGGATATGACGTAATGCAAGATGCTAACCATGTTCTAGGGAGACTACAAACTCGAGAAGAAGATCAGCTTAGTCAAAGGGTAAATAATCTATTTAAGGATCAATTGTCTGTGTTAAGATATATTTGATAAATAAAATTGTTGAAAAATAACGAGTATGTAACGAAATATTCATTTTTTTGTTTCAATGTAATATTCCGAAGGAAACTTCTCAGATAACGGGCTAGCTTATCTAATCAGTTAGTGTTGTATCTTCTAAGTGGTGAATAAATAGAAAAGTTTATAAATATAAGTCTGTAATCAAATTATATGGGTATTAGAAATTATGTTGGAAGAGGATTAGCAAATTTAGCATTAGCTGGAAGTCTGTTCTTGAGTGGTTGCGAAGATATTCCAAAACCAGCCAACCTTGAAAGAAGATTAAATCAAGAAGTTGCGACCCAGAATCATACAGCAGATAAATATGGCGTTATAATTTCTGGAAACACTAATCGTAGATACGAAGAAAATTTATCCATTGCTTATCAAGTTCTTTTAGAAAATGGATTCCAGAGGGGGAACATATATATTTTAGACAATATTGGAGAAAAAACCGCTTTTTACCCAGTTGATGATATTGCATCAAAAGAAGCTATTGAAATGTTATTTGAACATATGGCAAAAAAAGTTGATTCTGAAGATTTATTATTTGTTTACACTACAGATCATGGTGGAAGAATATCAATTAATGAAAAAGTGAACGGTGAGACAAAGAAAATTAAAATTTCTTACTTAGAAATTCTCGGTGGATACTTATTAGAAACTGAAATGGCAAGATACTTAAGCGAGGTTCATCCGAATATAGGAGTTTTGGTTTTTGACCAATGTTATAGCGGAGGATTTGCAGAAAGAACTGGAAGAGGGAATTATATTGGAATTTCTGCATCTGAAACAGATAAACCCAGTTATTCAAATACGTTTCCTCAAACTTTTTTTTGGGCTTGGAGAAATAAAGGTGCAGATAAGAATGATGACGGAAGACTCAGCATAAGAGAGATTTTTGATTATACTCTTCAGAATGATGAAAGAACAAAAGAGGGTTTTCAAAAACCTCAAATTTTTTCTGACATGAATATAGATGAAGTTTTCTTAAAATAATTTCTTAACAAAGAAAAGACTATCTGTCCGAAAGACACAGGTATCATTCTTTAAAACTCAAACTAAATTGAAACTAACAAGTATTAACTAAACGTTTAATTAATAAAAATTTCGTTTAATTAGTTAGCTTGACAGCTTGCCAAACACCAGCGTAGGGTTTTTAAATTTAACTGATACTTGTATTATTCTTTTGACTACCATGGAAGTGAAATTTCTTGAAAAACCATACAAAAAGGAACAAGTTGAGGAATTGCTACATCCTCTTGTTAGGGAATGGTTTTTTAGTAAGTATCGTAGCTTTTCTGAGCCACAGCTCTATGGAGTTAAAGAAATACATGAAAGAAACAATATACTAATTTCTGCTCCTACTGGTGGGACTAAAACATTAACTGCTTTTTTGAGTATTATTAATGAATTAGTTAGTTTATCTTTGCAAAATAAATTAGAAGACAAAGTTTATGCGATTTATATTTCTCCATTAAAGGCTTTATCTAGAGATATAGAGATTAATTTACAAGGGCCATTAGATGAAATAAAAGCTTTAGCTAAATTAAAAGGTTTAGATATTAACATTAGGATTGGAGTAAGAACTGGAGATACGACTCCAAGCGAAAAACAAAAGATGTTAAAAAAAGTTCCACATATTTTAATTACAACGCCTGAGTCACTAGCTATAATGTTAATGAGTTATAAATTCTATGAACTATTAAGAGGAGTTCAATGGTGTATTATTGATGAGATACATGCACTAGCTGAAAATAAAAGAGGGGTGCATTTGAATCTATTGATGGAGCATTTAAATTATATTAGTCCTAATTTATGTAGAATTGGTTTGTCTGCAACTGTTGAACCTATTGATGAAATTGCCAGATATTTAGTTGGGCCCGAAAGAGATTGTAAAATTGCAAATGTTCATTTTAGTAAAAATTTTGATTTGAAAGTTATTTCACCTTTGCCTGACTTGATTGATATTACTTTTGAAGATTATCATAAAGCGTTGTATAATATGTTGGATAAGTTAATACAGGAACATAAAACTACTTTAATATTTACTAATACTAGGGCTGGAACTGAAAGAGTTGTGCATCATTTGAAAACTTTGTTTCCTGCTAAATACACTGAAAATATTGGAGCACATCATGGAAGTTTAAGTAAAAAACATAGATTAGATATTGAAAATAATTTGAAAAATGGTAATTTGAAAGCAGTAGTTTGTTCGACTTCTTTAGAACTTGGGATTGATATAGGATATATTGATTTAGTTCTTTGTTTGGGAAGTCCAAAAAGTGTTGCTAGATTTTTGCAAAGATGCTTGCCTCATGATTCTAAAATATTACTGGCAGATGGAACATATAAAAAAATTGGAGAAATAGTTGAAAATAAATTAGATGTTGAAGTTTTGTCTTTTGACGAAAAAAATAATAAATTTGTAAAAAATAAAATTAAACACTATCACAAAAATAAAACAAATAAATTATTAGAATTTAATTTACATTCGGGTTTAAAATTAGAATGTACTTCTGAGCATCCTTTGTTTACTCGAGAAGGTTGGAAAAAGGCCAAAGAGATTAATGAAGGTGAAGAAATAGCTGAACTATTTGATTACAATGAAGATAGAACGCCTTATATCTTTGAAATGATAAACAAAAAAGAGTTTTATGTTGAAAATAGGGAAGATTTTTTAAGAGGAATTTTAGACAAACACACAAAAGAAAATAATATTTCTTATTCATCGATTGCAAAAAATATAGGAATTAAAGAAAATCATTTACAAAATTATTTGAGAAAAAAAGGAAGAAAGAAAAGTATAAGGTTAGATTTATTTTTGAAAATAGTTGAAATTTGTGGTATAGAAGAAAAAATATATATAAATTATCTAAAAGAATTAAAGACTAAATCTCATCATAGAAAACCTATTCCTTTGAAACTTAATGAAGAGTTAATGTGGCTAGCAGGAATTGTTGCATCTGATGGTTCAATTAGTTATCACAAACAAAAAAAATATTATCATATTAAAATAGGAAATAAAGATAAAAATTTATTAGAAGAATGTAAAACGATTTATAATAAATATGGGTTCGAAGTTAATTTAAGATTTGATAAAAAGAGAGAAATATGGTGTTTGGATTGTGGTTCTAAAATATTAGCTGAGCTATTTGTTAGTTTGGGGCTAAAAGTTGGTAAAAAAAGTTTTAGTATAGAAGTTTCTAATGAGTTATATAAACTGTCTAAAAAATTAATAGTTCCTTATATTGAAGGGGTTTTAGAAGGAGATGGTAATGTTTCAGGAGATATAATAAGAATTTTTACAGCAAGTAAAGAATTTGCTATAGGAATGCATAACCTATTGAATAAAAGTGGAATTTTTAATTATTTTGAAGAACAAGAAGCAAAAACATCCGAAAAAATAAAAAAAATAAATTCTGATAAGATTTATTGCTTGTACGTAGCTAGAAATAAACATATAAAAACTTTTTTGGAAAACTGTATTTGTCTTGGTAAAAAAATTAAAAAATTAAAAAATAAAAAAATAAGTTATCTAAGAAAAGATAATGATATACAAGGTAATATCTCTTGGGTTAGGATCAAATCAATAAAGTCTAATGAAGATGAAAAATTTGTTTATAATATCACATTAGAAAATGAACCAAATGATTATTTTGTTGACTCAATTTTAACACATAATTGTGGTAGAGCTGGCCATGGCCTACATGAAACTGTGAAAGGAAGAGTTATTGTTACAGATAGAGATGATTTAGTTGAATGTAGTGTTTTATTAAAAAATGCGATTGATAAAAAAATAGATAAGATTCATATTCCTGTTAATGCGTTAGATGTTTTGGCGCAAGTGATACATAGTATGGCTGTTGCTAATATCTGGAATGTTGATGAATTATATAAATTATTAAGAAAAAGTTATTGTTACAAAGATTTGACTGAAGAAGATTTTTTTGAAATTATAAAATACTTGGCAGGTAAATATGTTGAATTGGAAGAGCGTTATATTTATGGAAAAATTTGGTTTGATGAAGAGTCTAGAGAAATTGGTAAGAAAGGAAAGATGAGTAGAGTTATTAATATGACTAATGTTGGAACTATTCCTGATGAAACTAGTATTAAAGTTAAAATTGGTGATAAAGTTATTGGAACGCTAGATGAAGCGTTTTTAGAACGTTTAAAAAGAGGAGATATATTTGTTATTGGTGGAGATACTTATGAATATTTACATAGCAGAGGCATGAGTGTTCAAGTTAGATCTGCTGCGGGTAGAAGTCCAACCATACCTTCTTGGTTTTCTGAAATGTTGCCATTAAGTTTTGATTTGGCTTTAGAGATACAAAGATTTAGAAGATTGATGGAAGAATATTTTAAAAGTGGAAGTACAAAAAAAGATATATTAAACTTTATTAATAATCATTTGTACGTAGATGAAAATGCGGCCAATGCAATTTATAAATATTTCAAAGAACAATATTTGTATTCTACTATTCCTAATGATAAAAAAATAGTTGTGGAATATTACACGGATGAAAAAGATAAAACATATGTTATATTTCATACTTTATTCGGGAGAAGAGTTAATGATGTTTTGAGTAGAGCGGTTGCTTATAATCTTGGTAAAATTCATAAAAGAGATTTAGAAATTGGAATCAGTGACAATGGTTTTTTTGTTGCTAGCACTAAAAATTTACAAGCTATGAGAGTTTTTACACAGTTGGATCCTAGTGAATTAAAAAGTTTAATGGAAGATGCAATTGAAAAAACTGAAATTTTGAAAAGAAGATTTAGACATTGTGCAATGAGAGCTTTAATGATACTAAAAGAATACAAAGGAGTTAGAAAGAATGTTGGTATGCAGCAAGTTAGTAGTATGATATTACTTAGTTCTATAAAAAGAATTAGTAATGATTTCTGTATTTTAAAAGAAGCTAGACGAGAAGTTTTAGATGATTTAATGGATTTGAATAATGCTAAGAAAATATTGGAAGATATCAAATGGGGTAAAATAAAAATAAAAGAAACTAATACTGCTTTACCGAGTCCGTTTGCTTTTGGATTGATAACGAATAGTTATATGGATTTAATGAGAATGGAAGACAGAATGGATTTTATTAATAGAATGCACCAAATGATTTTGGCTAAGATTGGAAAAGAAAATGAGATTGGTGATTTGAAATGAGAATATTTATGTATAGACAAGGCAAATAATTTAAAAGTTATCTCCATTCACATCAAATGTATTATAATCAATTGTTATTTCTTCTCCTTTATGAATATCGCGTAAAGCAATATTATGCCCGAATAATCCTACATTCTTTATATTAGGTTTTTTTGAATGATTAGTAAATCTTGCATTATCTGTATTTAGAATAAAGTAATCCTTTCCATGATCAACACCATAAATTTTAAAAAAATCTTTTGCTTCTTTAGGTATATCTTTTTTCATTATTTTAATATCAATAAGAGGATGGTATTTCCATACAATTTGGCCTTTTTTTATTTCCTGATTGGCAATTAATCCAATACCCTTTTTAGGAACTTCTTTCAATTTTGTTTTGACTGTAAGCATATATTTTAATTATACTTTGATTTTAAAAACTTATCTTATTTTCTATACAATTATATTCACTTTGTCAATTTGATTTATAAATTATCTAAGTGTGTTTAAAATGGAATATTGAAAACTAAAGTCAGTTCTAACCAAAATAATTAGTTTTACTTTTTGGAAAACAATTTAAGCTTTATTGTTTTATATATATCATGAAGTTATTCAAAAATATTGAAATTGTAGATTTAGGATTAAAATATAAAGATAATTTAATTATAGGAGACTTGCAGTTAGGTTATGAAGAATATTTACATAGTAAAGGGATGTTAATTCCTAAGTTTCAATTAAATGATATTTTAGAAAGATTAGAAAGAATTTTTTCTAAAGTTAAAGTTAAAAGAATTATAATAAATGGAGATATAAAACACGAATTTGGAATTATTAATAAGCAAGAATGGAGTGATGTTTTGAAATTGTTTGATTATCTAATTAGTAAAGTTGAAGAAATAATAGTTATAAAAGGTAATCACGATAATATTTTAGCTCCAATATTAAAACAAAGAAATCTTAAATTAATAGACTATTGGGAAGATGATGATATTACAATAATACATGGTGATAAAATAATTGTAAAATTAAATAAAATTATAATTATTTCTCATGAACATCCTGCAATTAGTTTTAAGGAAAAGCCTGCCGATAAATTTAAATGTTTTTTAGTTGGAAAGTTTCAAAGAAAGAATTTAATTGTTATGCCTAGTTTTTCTAATTTGACTGTTGGTACAGATGTGAGAAATGGCAAATTTTTAAGTCCTTATTTAAAAAATGTTGATAATTTTGAATGTTATGTTGTAGATGACAAAGGAAACACCAGAAATTTTGGAAAAATTAAGGAGTTACCTATCTAAATTATACAATGTCTATATTACAATATATTACAAATTTTTTCTAAAACCTTATAAATCAAATAGTGTTTTTCTAATTATGAAAGTTAATGTACATCCTACTGTTGGGGCCAAAATGGCTGAAGCTGAAAGAAGCAAATGGGAAACTATCCAAAACCTAGAAGGTTCTGTTTTTAGTTCTTTACATGATTTAGTAAGTTTAATTCATGATGACAATTATGAAGTTGAAAGAGCTGGATCTATACCTCATTTTGAAGCTTATGTTCGAAGAAGTAAAACTAATGATAAGGATAGAAAATTAATTGCATATGGCTGCCCAAGTTGTGAACAGATTGTTGTGGGCCAACCAGAAATTAGACCAATAGACGAAGTTGGAGATTTAAAATCCAGATGTGGTTATGATATGGTTTGTAAAAAGTGTAGTAATGTAATACATCATGAAGATTATTTAGCTAAGTAAAATTTTCTTTTTTCTTCTGGGAATTTTTCTATTGAATAACGTAACATTGTTCGTGGCATTTTTTTATAATGTTTGTTTAAAAAGTTTATCAATAATTCTTCATTTCGTTTTCCTAACTCTCTAAGCATCCAGCCAACTGCCTTATGTATTAAATCATGGCTATCTTGCATTAATATTTCTGAAATTCTTAATGTATCTTCATATTGATTATTTTTAATAAAAGTGTATGTTGATAGAATTGCAATTCTTTTTGTCCATAAATGGTTCGAATTAGCAAATTTGTATAATATTGATCTGTCTTTTTCTAATAAGTAATCTCCAACAATATTGGGCGCAGATAAATCCACTAAATCCCAATTGTTTATGTTTTTGAAATTTTTCAAATAAAATTCATAAATCTCTTTTTTATTTGTTTTATATTTGTAAGTTAGAATAATCACTGCAGTTAATCTATACTCATGAATATCTGAATTTAATAATTCTTGAATTTCTTTTAAAGTTATTTCTTTGTAATACTTTTTTGCAACTTCTCTTTGTTCTGGAACTTTAATTCCTAAGAATTTATCTCCTTCACCATATTGGCCAGGTCCAGTCTTAAAAAATCTAGAAAGAATAATAGACTTGTCTTTATTACTATACTTTTGTAAATCTGCTTTTAATTTATTTATCATGATTTAACAAAATATAATATATTTATAAAATTAATCTAAAAATAAAAAATAAAGAATTTAAGTTTTTATGATTATTAGATTTTAATTAATAACCTTTTTTCTTTTTGTAGCATTCTTTGCAAAAAACTGGCTTACCTTCTGTAGGCTTGAATGGTACTTCACATTCCTCACCACATTCGGAGCAAGTAGCTTTGTGCATTTCTCTAGGCCCAAAATCGTTGTTTCTGAAGTTAGGTCTACTATTGCCACTTCTATTGAATCCGCTCATTGTATTTTTTTCCTCGTATATTTCTAATATACCATAAAAACTCGATATATTATTTAGTTTTAAACAACAATGTTTGTTTATAAAGGTTTGGATTAAGCGTTTTTTGGCTTTTAGCATTTAATAATACGGGGGTTTATATACTCAGTTGCTTTAGTATATTGTGTTGGGGGAGAAAAATGAATAAGAAAGGAATAACAAGCTGGTTGGGCTGGTCAATAGCATTTTTGATAATTGCTCTAGTTGCTGGAGTATTCGGATTTGGACTCATTTCAGGAGTCTCACTTTCGATAGCAAAATGGTTAGCAATAATATTTGTGGTATTGTTTATAATTTCAATCATAGCTCATACAATAAAGGAAGCTTAAAATGGCATTCGGAACAATATTAGGGGCTATAGCGGTTGTAGCTGCAATATGGATTATTTATGATGTCATTGTAAATAATAAGGGATTATCTGATGGTATGAAAATATTTTGGATAGTATTTGCTGTGTTTTTTAGCATAATCACTGCTGTAATATATTATTTAGTTGGTAGAAATCAAAAGAATGATTTGTTTAGGAGAAAAAAATGAGAAATATAAAAATTATTATTGGTGTTGTTTTATTAGTTTTGCTTGTTTGGGGACTAATTGGAAGTTCTGAAGCAGCTGAAATAGGAATCAATTGTGATTTTGGAATTGGTGACGATGGAAGTGTATTTTGTTGGAAATGGCATCAAAATGTTATTGGTGATATAAGCGATATATTAAATCAATAATTAAGTGAAAAGTTTAAATAGTCGAAATAGTTAATTAGTTTATGAGACTTGGTTTGACTGGTTTAGCATTGGTTTATGCTTTATCTGGATGTGCTTCTTTGAAAGATTCTAATGTGGATTTACTATATTTTAATGTTCATAAACCTGAAATTAAACAAGTTGAAGAAGTTAATAGGGAAGTACCTCAGTGGCTTCAAGAATATAGACAGTATTCTGGAACTCAGAGTTGTTTAAAAGAAAAAGAAGTTCCTTCTTTATTGGGTCAAGGTGTTGCTCGTGATTTGTATGTTTTTTATGGTCAAAACGAAGATCAATTAGAGTTTGCTTACGATTTGTATAGACATGATTTTAGAGTACCTATAGTGAGAGTTAGATATTAAAAAAAAGAAAAAATTAATTGTTTATATCATGTCTTCTTGTTTGTTCAAGTCTGTCTCTCACTAAGTGATATTCTAATCTATCAGTTAATCTTAATATTTGATTTATGTATATCTGTGCTGAGTCACTTAATGTGTATGTAGACACACTATCTGCTTGTCCGCATCTAATTGGTGCATCTTTAGATACATAACCATTAGAAAATCCACCCATATTGTTATCGTGTAAATCAAACTTCACAACATTATTATTTGCATCTGTTTCTGCATAGAAGTTTTGACCTTCTACATGGATTGTATGATTTCTTCCTTGATATTGATCTGGTTGTATATCTTCAAGACTTCTTGAGTTATTACTACATCCTACTGTTAATGCTAACAAACCTGCTGCTGCGATTGTTGCTATTTTATTAGTTTTCATTTTGTTTTCCTCCATTATTTTCTTTATAATTATATGGTGTAACATATATATTTAACTTTTACCTTATATGTATGTTATAAATTAATATAAAACTAGAAAGGTTTAAATAATGCCATATATGTATAGTATTTATGTGGAAACTGAAGTTTGAGCTAATACACAAAGGTTGTATAATTGCGCCTAAATGTAAGATGCATAACGTAGTTGATCTTGTATATTTATTAGGTTCTTGGGAAGAGGATAATTATTTTTATTACACTGAAGCGCACATATTGCAAGGAAAAGATGAGAATAAGAAAAGATTTATTGAAGAATTAAAAAAAGACAAAACATTAGTTAAATTAGAACACAAAGGTAATTTTATTTTAACATTAAATCGAAAAGATGCTTGGCAAAGAATTTATTTAGTTTTATTTGACAAACGAATTATACAAACTATGCCAGATATTCATAGAACAGATGGAACTGAATTATGGGAGTTAGCTTCTTGGGATAAAAAACCACTTATGAATATTTTAAATGTTTTGAAAGAAAATCATGAAGTTAAACTTAAATGTTTTGAAGAAGCTAAACTTGATGAAATATTTTTGCCGCATATAATGCCAAAACTTAGCGATAAGCAAAATGAAATTTTAGAACTTGCAGTTAAAGAAGGATATTATGATTTTCCGAGAAAAGTTAATCTTGATGGTTTAGCTAAAATCAGTAAATTATCTAAACCAACAGTTCAACAGCATTTGAGATTTGCAGAAAAAAAATTAATACCTTTTCTTACTGAAAAAATAGTTTGAAAAATACGCCGCGACTGGGACTTTCAACACTGTTGGAAGCTTCGAAGCTCCAGCGAGTATGTTTGAACCCAGACACCCTTTCGGGTCAAGCTTGCTATCTAGTATTCCAGGTTCACACTTAATTTTGTTAAGTCTTGTGCGATACCAGATTACGCGATCGCGGCATGAAAAACAACTGTTTTAAATCTTTTATAAAGGTTGCTTTAATTCTATAATTCTCGTTCTGAAAGTTTATAAAGCGTTTTTTGTTTATTGAGTTATGTGTGGTATAGCTGCGTATATTGGACAAAAAGAGGCTGCTCCGATAGTTCTAGAAGCTATAAAAAAACTAGAATATAGGGGATATGACTCTTGTGGAATTGTAACTTTAAATGATAGTTTAACTTGTAAAAAAGGAACAGGAAAGATAGAAGATGTTGATAAACAAGTTAATTTTCTAAGTCTTAGAGGTAATGTTGGCATGGGTCATACAAGATGGGCAACTCATGGTGAACCAAGTGATAGAAATGCACATCCACATTTTAGTTGTGATAATAATATAGCGATAGTTCATAATGGAATTATTGAAAATTCTGAAGAATTAAAAACAATTTTAGTCAAAAGTGGACATAATTTTAGAAGTGAAACCGATACAGAAGTTGTTGTTCATTTAATTGAGGAATTAATTAATGAAGGAAATTCTATGGAAGAAGCTTTTGTCAAAACTTTAAAACTAATTGAAGGTGCATTTGCAATTGTTGCTATGAATAAAAACGAGCCTAATAAATTATATGCAGTTAAACAAAGTAGTCCTTTAGTTTTAGGAATTGGAGAGAATGAAATATTTATTGCATCTGATGTTTTGCCTATACAGCCATATACTAACAAAGTAGTGTATTTGCAAGATGAAGATTTTGTTGTTATAACTAAAGATAATTATGAAATAAAGAATCTATCTAAAATTAAAGTTAATAGAGAAGTTACTATTCTCAATGAAAATTTAGAAGAAATTTCAAAGGGTAATTTTGAACATTTTATGTTGAAAGAAATTTATGAACAACCTGAGACTATTAAACGAGCGTTTAGAGGTAGAATTGATAAAGACAATGCTAAGTTTGGTGGTTTGAATATTAGTAATGAACAATTAAAAAAAATTAAAAGAATTGTTTTAACTGGTTGTGGAACTTCATGGCATGCATGTTTAGTCGGTGGTTCTTATTTTCAAGAAATTTCTAAAATAGCTGCACAAGTCGAATACGCCTCCGAGTTTCGATATAAAAATCCCGTTTTGGGAGAGGATGATTTATTAATTGTTCTTTCTCAAAGCGGGGAAACTGCAGATAGTATAGCAGCTATACAAGAAGCTAAATCTAAAAATGTTAAAACTATTGGTTTAGTTAATGTTGTAGGTTCTTCAATTGCAAGGATGGTTGATGGAGGAATTTATTTACATGCTGGACATGAAATCGGAGTTGCTAGCACTAAAACTTTTACTTCACATTTAACTGCTTTATATTTACTTAGTATTTATTTAGGAAGAATTAATGGAAATTTAAGTAAAGAAAAAGCTAAAGAAATGTTAAATGATCTAGAAAAATTACCTGAAAAAATTAACGAAGTTTTTAGTTCAGTTGATGAAATAAAAAAAATTGCTAGTAAATATTTTAAATCTAAGAATGCTTTATACTTGGGTAGACATTATAATTTTCCAGTTGCTTTGGAAGGCGCTTTGAAGTTAAAAGAAATATCTTATATTCATGCTGAAGGTTATCCTGCTGCCGAAATGAAACATGGGCCTATAGCGCTAATTGATGAGAATATGCCTGTAATAGTTATTGCACCAGAAGATAGATTATATTCTAAAGTAATGAGTAATATTCAAGAGGTTAAAAGTAGAAAAGGTAAAGTTATTGTTGTAACAACTGATGCTACTAAAAATGGTTTTGATGAAGTTATTTTAATTCCAAAAGTTTCTGAGTTTTTAATGCCAATAATTTCTGTTATTCCTGTACAACTACTTGCTTATTATATTGCTAAAGAAAGAGGTTGTGATATTGATAAACCTAGAAACTTAGCTAAAAGTGTGACGGTTGAATAGAAAAATATTTATTTAATGCGTCGTGAACACCTTGTTTTAAAACTGATATAGTTTCGAGATATTTTTCTAAACCTTTACCATATCCATCTTCAACAGGTTCGTTTGGTGTGCCATAAGCATAATTTTTTATAGTGTCTATTATTGGATGTCGATTAGAATAAATAGATTTTACAAATTCTACGTGATGTGAACCCATACCCAATATTAAAACAGTATCTTCTCTAAACTTTGTTTGTTCTGGAGTTGATTTTGATCCTCCTCTGATTCCTAATCTCTTTATTACTTTGGCCCTATAAATCCTTTCTTCTTCATTGAATATGATCATTGCTCTATATGCTTGTTCTTGGAATATTCTTAAATCATGCCCCTCAATATCAAATTTACTTAAATCAGTTATAATTCTTTCTAACTCTTTAGATTCTACTTCTGAAAATAAGTCATTTTTTGTTCTGTTCCTTTCTAAGGCTATACTAATTATTTGTTTACAAAATTTGAGGGGTATTTGCTCGGCTTGAGAATAAGATTCTTGTATATCCCTAACATAAATACCACTTGATGTGGCAATATATCCTTCTATATTATTGTCGCTAATATAATTATTTGCAATCAATTCTGCAGTAGGAGACCTACTTTTATTCGCAGAACATACAAATTCGATTACTTTTTTTGTCATATAAATTTAGGTCTTATTAGAATACTTATAAATTTTTCTTTGTATATACTTATACTCTAGTTTTTTATACGTTTTTGAATAACCGGAGAAAAATGGTTTTTATATTTTTGTTGTAGTTTTTTTATTAAATAATCCTTACCAGTAATTATTTTTCTGCAATCTATTGAGCCACAATGGCATTTCCATTTAGAAATATAATCTTCTGAAACAAATAATGCATAATCTGTTGTTAACTCTTCTCCTTTTTTTATGTTTCTTAATGTAACAAAAGTTATATTATCTTTCATCCAAACATTAGGACTGCAAGAATGATTAATAAAATAAGTATCGTCTTCAGGTGAATTTCTCGGTTCTATAGAATACAAGTCTTCATCAATTTGAATAATTATATATTTATTCTTATCTTTTGGAAGTTCAGATTTAGGAACGAATGTTCCGCCCCATTTGTATACAATAGTGTTTTTGGGAAGATCCTCTTTTGCGAACATACCTTTCCCTGATATTGTTGATTTTATTATTTCTATCTTTGGATTAATAAAAGATTTTTCTTTATACATAGTACTAATCAATATTGTAAATTTATAACGTTTTCTAAAGAATTTAAACTATCTGTTAATTATCTAAACTTGCAAGTCCTTTCTCGAGGTCTTTTCCAAACTGAATCCCAGGATCAAACTCTTCTGGAAGTTGATGAGGAAAACGATAATAACGATCTAATGCTCTTGGTCCACAACCATAATGTTCTTGAAGATGGCAATGTTTAGTTCTAATATTACCCCATCTTCTATCATTCTGTGATTGATGATATAATATTGCAAGGGATAATTGATTTAAAAAAATATTTTTGTCTTCAGAATCTACCATTTTAATCTAACATTTCAATTTCGATGTTAACGCCTTCTGGAATTTGAACTCTCATAACTAATCTTAATGCTCTTTCATCTACACCAAGATCTATTAGTCTTTTATGAACTCTTAAAGAATATCGGTCCCAGTTAGCTTTACCTTCACCACTTGTGTTTTTTCTTGTTGTTAATTTCATATGTTTAGTTGGTAAAGTTATTGGACCATGAATTTCAGTTTTTGTTTTTTCAGCAATATCTTTAATAGAATTACAAATTTGATTCAAAGAATCAATATCTGCTGCTGCTAATGTTATTCTTGCCTTTTGCATTTTAGTTTGTGAGTAGAATCTTTGTTTATAAAGCTATCGGTGACTCTTAGGATCTTAAGAATTCTGCCACTCTTTTGCCGGCCTTTTTGCCCATTTCGTAGGTTTCTTTTAGTTTTTCTGGATCTGTTGTGTATTCTTTAGATGGATTGTTTTTTGGAGGATGTATTAATAATACTCTTTCTTCTTTCATTGCTTTTTTTATCTGATTTTTGTAATATTCTTCTTTTTGTCTAAATCTTGCGTATAAATCTAAATGAGGATACATCATAGAACACAATATTCCATCTAAGTAATTTCTGAATTCTCTATTTTTAGTTCCTATTTCTGTGGGATGATAATTTATGCATATTACTATTTTTTGATTTGGATGTTTTAATAATAAATATTCTATCCCTATTGGAGAAATGGCTTCTCCATCTATAAGCCTTTGGGTGGGATGAAAATTATACGGTTCGAGGGTTATTGCTTCTCTTAGTCTTTGTAATGGATTTGATTTCATATCTACAAATTTTACTTCGCCCGTTTTTGTATCTAAAACTTTAACATACACAGGAATAGGTTGTCTTTTTATTTTTCGAATATCTAAATATTTTTCATTTTTGACTACCCTAATTGCGTGTTCAACATTTAACGAGTTTATCATACTTTCTGGGTGAATTTCAGAAATAAATCTGTTATAAACTATTTGTAATGATTCTGGGATTAAATTTTTTATATTTACAAAATTTTTTGTTAAGTTTTCCCAATAGATAGTTGAACCAAAATGTGTTTGTCTAGAAAGAAAATATGCTAAATTAAATGAACCTGCTGAACCACCATAAACTGCGTCTAAATAAGGATAAGAATTTTCTTCTTCTAAACTTGTAACAATGCCTGCTCCGAAAACTCCTAACATACCTCCTCCCCCCAAATAAAGCACTGATTTTTTCTTCATGATTTAATTTGAAACTTAAGTAATTTTAAAGCTATCGATATTTTAAAGAATTGCTCTGTATAAGTTGGCTCCGTATGTAAAACCTGCACCAAAAGCTACGTTTATTACTAACATTCCATCTTTTATTATGCCTAATCTTATTGCTTCTTCTGCTGCTATTGGTACTGATGCTGTAGAAGTATTACCATATCTATCTAAATTTGTGTATATTTCGCCTTTGAAACCCTTTAGTCCTTTCTCAGCGGCTTCTATTATTCTTATATTTGCTCCATGAGGTATTATCCTATCTACGTCTCCTAATGAATAATTAGTGCCTTGAAGAACATCGTTAACAGCGTCTCTCATAACTCGAGTCGCAAATCTGTATACTTCTTTGCCGTTCATAACTAAATAGTTTTGAGTGTGTCTATATGTTTTAAATTTTTCACTACTACTAGACCAAACTAGTTTTTTTCCTTCTTTGTATTCTAAAGCTAAATGACCATGTAACCATTTTTTATCACCAGTATCAGGTTCACCACCAAGAACACTATTTATTATTCCCTCTTGTGTTTCATCTCTTCTTACTAAATATGCGCCTGCACCGTCTCCGAATAATACACAAGTATTTCTGTCAGAATAATCTGTCATGTCTGTAAGTCTTTCTGAACCTATAACTAAAACTTGGTTTACTCTTCTATTTGGATTATTAATACTGTTATAAGCTTCTTGAATTGCGTCAACTAAACCAGTACAACCTGCTGATTTATCGTGTATAATTACTTTTTTTATTCCTAAACCTGCTGCTACATAACCTGCGTGTACTGGAAATTCTTGTTCATCTGAATGTCTGTTTGTTGCGAATATAACTTCATCTATTGGTTGGGTTAATTCTGTTGTTTTAAGTAAATTTTGTGCAGCTAGTAAACCCATATCTTTTGGATTCTTATCTAAAGAAATTCTTCTTTGACTAATTCCAGTCATAGTTTTTATCCATTCATCCGAAGTGTCTACAATTTGTTCTAAATGTAAATTAGTAATTACTTTATCTGGAGTGTGAGCTCCCGGACCTAATAAAACAATACCCATTAATTTGTGAATATTTTAGAATTAATATAGTTTATGAATTTTAAAAATAAAAAAAGAAAGGTTAGAAACCTTTAGTTTTTCTTAACTAAATCTATGCACATACCAGCTGCAACTGTTGAACCTGCGTCTCTAATTGCAAATCTTGACATATGTGGTATTACAGAGTTCTTTTCTATAACCATAGGTTTTGTTGGTCTTACTTTAACAATTGCTGCATCCCCGTTTTTTAACATGTCTGGGTGTTCTTGTAATACTTCACCTGTAGCTGGATTAATTTTTTTAACTAATTCAGTTATTTGACATGCAACTTGTGCTGTGTGTATGTGGAATACAGGAGTGTAACCTGCTGTAAGCACAGTTGGGTGATTGATAACAACAATTTGTGCAGTAAATTCTTGTGCAAGTGTTGGTATGTTATCAACGTGGCCTAAAACATCTCCACGTGCGATATCTTTTTTACCTATTCCTCTTACACTAAATCCTACATTGTCACCTGGTTCAGCTTCAGTAACTTGCTCATGGTGCATTTCTATTGTTTTAACTTCACCAGAGATACCTTTACCATCTCTTGCTGGAACTACTATAACTTTGTCTCCAATCTTCATTACACCAGTTTCAACTCTTCCTACTGGAACTACACCAATACCTGCGATGCTATAAACATCTTGGATTGGTAATCTCAATGGTAAGTTTGTTGGCTTTTCTGGTTCTTTGAATAAGTCTAATTGTTCTAATAATGTTGGTCCACTATACCATGGTGTTTGTGGAGATTTCTTAACAATATTGTCTCCATTAAATGAACTTACTGGTATAAATGCAACATTTGCTGGATTGTAACCAACTGTTTTTAGTAAGTTACTCATATCAGCTTTAACTTCGTTGTATCTTTGTTCAGAGAATTTTGGTACATCCATCTTATTGATTAAGATAGCAATTTGACCTACACCAAGAGTTCTACATAAGAATAAGTGTTCTCTTGTTTGTTCCATAATTCCTTCTGGAGCTGCTACAACTAATACTGCTACATCAGCTTGACTTGCACCTGTAATCATATTTTTGATAAAGTCTTTGTGACCTGGTGCATCGATAACTGTGTAATCGTATTTTGCTGTTCCGAATTTTTTATGAGAAAGATCTATTGTAACTCCACGCTCTCTTTCTTCTTTTAAATTATCCATAACAAAAGCAAATTCGAATCCACCTTTTCCTAATTCTTCTGCTTTTTCTTTTAACTTTCTTAATTCTTGTTCTGGTAGGTTACCGGAATCGTACATTAATCTACCTACTGTAGTAGATTTACCTGCGTCTACGTGACCTACGAATACTATGTTTATATGTGGTTTTGTCTTAGCCATTTTATTCCTCCAAATTATTGAATATAATTGTAGTTTTAAGTTTTTAGGGTGATTTATAAGCTTTTTGGTTATCTTGGTTAAAGTTATATAATTAGTGTTATTCTTTTTTTTATGAAGCATGAAATTAGAGTTGTAAATTATCCTGGAAGTCTTGATGAGCTTGCTCGAGAGATAGGAAGTATGAGATATGATGCTGTATTTTCTTTTCTCCAATATTTAGGAGATGATTTAATGAGACAAGCTGAATCTGATAGAGCTAAAGGAAGAGTAATACTTGCAAATAAATTAGAGTTAACTGCGCAAGAAATTTATCAAGCTAGAGATCAAATGAATTCTGCTTGGAATATTTGTAAAAAACATATGAAGTAAGATTTATAATCTACTATTTATTCTTAATTATATGGACTTACATATACTATCTGAGATTGAAGCTTCAAATTTTAAACCAATTAAACTTACTTATGCAATTAGAATTTATTCTAGTACTAGGGAAGATGCACCACTTGAATTAAAAAAATCTCCGTGGTATAAACGAATTGTAGAATATACATTTGATGTTATTGATGATGAACCTTGTGAACCTGGGCAAGTTTCCCTATGTGACACAGGAACAGTAGAATTATCAGAAAGTGTTGCTCGTGATTTAATAATGGATTTTTCGCGACATAGTAATGGTATTGAAGCGTTAATGGTGCATTGCAAAGCAGGAAAAGAGAGAAGCCCCGCCGTTGCTATAGCATTGAATGAACTTTTTGGATTGGGACACAATAGAGAAGAATTAAAAACCAAATTTGAACATTTTGATTGTAAAGCTTATGAAACTATTTTAAGAGCGAGCGCAAAAAGACTTTATTAATGTTGTAATTTTTCTTCTACCCGTTTTTTAAGAAGTAAGTATCTTTCTGGTGTTGTTGCTTTTATAGCGCTAGGACTGTCTAAAATATATTCTCTTGTTTTTATTTCGTCTAAACATATTTGTGTTCCTGCTGGAAATTGTTCTTTTGTTAAGTCAACTTCTTGACCATTAGTTAATCTGTTCCAGTAATGATGTGCGTGACTGCAAGAAAGAATTTCTCCACCAAGATAATCTTGTACAACTAAAGCTGTAATAGCGCATTGACCGTGATAAGGATTAGATTCGGTCCATTTGTCTGCTGAACCAGGATAACAAGTATCTTTGCCCCAAGAACTACTAATTGCTGAAACTAAATCTGATAACTCCATAAAAAGGGAAAAGAAATGTTAATTATAAACTTTTTGATTAAGCGTTCTCAGACAAACCTTTTCTACTTCTAATTTGTTGTATAATCTTATGTTGTAAGTTTTCAGGTAATTTTTCGAATTGCTGGTCTACAATAAAGTAACTACCACGACCAGAAGTTGCAGATCTTAAATCAGAAGCTAATCCTATCATCTCTGCTACAGGTAATTTAGCTTTAACTGTTAAATGTTCTCCTTCTTGATCTACAGTCATTAATTGACCACGCTTGTTTTGGATTAATGCGGAAAGATTACCTAAATATTCTGCCATACTTTCAATTTGAATAACTTGAACAGGTTCAAACATAGAAGGGCCTGCTGCCATCATAGCTTCTTTAATTGCTTCTCTGATAGCTGGATAAACTTGTGCGGGACCACGGTGAATAGCATCTTCGTGTAATTTCATATCGTTAATAATTACTTTTAGTTTTGTACATGGTTCTCTTGCTAATGGACCTGCATCTATAACTTGCTCAAAACCGTCCATTATCATTTCTATAACTTCACCAATATGAACAATACCTCTTGTATTATCAATTAACATGTTACCTTTGTAAATTTGTTTTACATCTTTTGCAGATTTTGTGTCCCAACCTAATTTTACTAAGTTGCTAATAACGGATTCTTCTTTTTTCTTGATTCTTGTTTCTGGAATTTCTCCAGCTTTTATTAATTGGAAAACATCATCTGATAATTGTTCTACAGTCATATAGAATTTGTTGTGTTTGTTTGGAGATTTACCTTCTACTTCTGGACTCTTTCTTAATACAGTTTCTCTGTAAACTACAATTGGTGGAGATGTTTGAACATCTAAACCTTTTTCTGATTTAATTCTGTTTTCTATAATTTCTAAATGTAATTCACCCATACCATGCATTAAGTTTTCTCCTGTTTCTTCATTAATTTCTATTTTAATACTTGGGTCTTCTTTTGAAACTTCTTTTAGAACTTCAATTAATTTTGTTAAATCTGAAGCTCTCTTTGCTTCAATAGATTTTGTAATAACTGGTTCAAAAATATGTTTGATTGCTTCAAATGGTTCCATAGCTTCTGAAGAAACTGTTTCACCTGCATAAGTATCTTTTAATCCTACTAGTCCTATAATATTTCCTGCTGGGATTTCATCTATTGTCATTCTTTGTGCGCCCTTGTAAACAGAAACTTGTTGTAATCTAACCATTTTTTTAGCTAAGTTTAGATAAACTTCTTGTCCTGTTTTCATAGTTCCGGAGAATAAACGACCAGCAGTAATTTCACCTGCGTGTTTGTCTACTACAATTTTTGTAACTACAAATGCAACTGGACCCTTAGGATCACAATTGACTAAAGATTGTCCTGTTTTACTTTCCAAATCCCCATGCCATATTTTTGGAATTCTATATCTTTGTGCGTCTTTAGGATTTGGATGATGTTTGATTGACATATCTAAAACAACTTCATGGATTGGAGCTTTTTTAGCTAGTGCTTTATAATCTCCGCCTTGATAAGCGTCTATAATATCTTTGAATGTAATATTTTTCTTCTTCATGTATGGTAAACTGATACCCCAATTATGGAATCCAGAACCGAAAGCTACACTACCGTCTTGAATATTAACTTGCCATTTTTGTTTGAATTCATCTGGAGCAAAAGCTTCTATGAATCTGTTAACGCCAGAAATAATATCTATAAATCTTTTCTGCATTGCTTCAGGTGTTAATTTAACTTCTTTGATTAATCTGTCTACTTTGTTTATGAATAATACAGGTTTAACTCTTTCTCTTAATGCTTGTTTTAGAACTGTTTCTGTTTGAGGCATAATACCTTCTACTGCGCAACATAAAACTACAGCACCATCTACAGCTCTCATAGCTCTTGTAACATCACCACCAAAGTCTACGTGACCCGGAGTGTCTATTAAATTGATTAGATAATCTTTACCTTCGATGTGGTGAACCATACTAACACTAGCAGAATCTATTGTAATACCACGTTCAGCTTCATCTGCGTGGAAATCTAAAACACATTGCTTTCCAGCTAGTTCTTCTGATAACATACCTGCACCAGATAATAAATTATCAGAGAATGTAGTCTTACCGTGGTCAATGTGAGCCGCGATAGCAATATTTCTAATATTAATAGGATCTCTCATTAATTCTTTAATCTTTTCTGAATTGTCTGCCATTTTATCTTGTTGATATCATGTTTCAAGTTTAAGCGGGCTTTTTAAACTTTACTGTTTTTTATTAGATAGTTCGCTAATCGAATATACTTTTCTGTTTTTTTAAAATAGAATTAATCCTTGTTTTAATTTATATTTTTTTGGTTTAGAAATCAAAAATTGTAATTGTTTGTCAAGTTAATTTCCGTTCCACATCATATTGAAGAATTTATTATAAGATTTTGCAGCAATTTCGTTTTCTATTAAAATTCCTACAGGCTTTTCTGTCCATATTATTATTCCTATCTTTTTATTTCTTATTATGGTTTCAGTTAATGGCTCAAAACCTTGGCTAGTAAATTTGTATTGTGTTTTAGGGTATTTATTTTTATCAGTCCATTCTTTTAAAGATTCATTAAATATTAATTTTGCCATTATTCTTTTTTCTGCTCTTTTTTTATGGTAATTTACCCACCAAGATTCTCCAAGCATAAGACTTTCTTTTGCGGATCCAAATGTATTGTGCTCAGTTCCACCTGCTTCTAATAATTCATATAATAATTCCTTTATTCCTCTTATTCCTTGAAACATTGATACTTGTTTTGGACTTGATTTACTTTGTTGTTTTGCAATTAATTCAGGTAGTATTTGTTCAAATCTTTCTCTCTTTTCTTCTATAAAATTTATTATATGTTTTGGATTTGCTGCCTGATAATGTCTTTTTTGACCTTCCATAACGTAACTAATCAATCCTTTTTCAATAAGTTTGTTTAATGTATTATGAATAACACTACTTTGTAATTGAGTTTTTTCTATTATAGGTCCAGCTGTAGAACTTCCTAATTCTAATAATGTAGTGTAAACTTTGATTTCAGAGTTAGTTAATCCAATATCTTCTAAGATTTGTAAATCCATATGATTTCAATATATTCCTTGGTTTATATTGTTTTCTGTTCTCCTCCTTTTTAGGAGAGTGAAGTATTATATAATCTATTGTCACTACTATTATATAACAAAAGAGGTCA
>PNOQ01000023.1 GCA_013824915.1 Nanoarchaeum sp.
ATGCGAACTAGTAATTGGGCCATACATTGGCCAGCCTTGGTAATAAGTAGGAAGATAGCAATTATCATCACTAGTAACAACACCATACTGGGTCGGAGGAACAGAATCGATATCATCTATAATTTGTGTATCTTCACTCGTGAAGTCTGGGCTGTTCAAAAATGCACTATGTTGAACATAAGGAGAATCATAACCATAAGCATTCCACTCTTCATTATATTTTTGTGTCCAAGCTATGCTACTATAAACAGTAGTTTTTCTTTCAAACTTTGGTGCTTGTCTACTATGATCAAATTCATAAATAGTACCATCAGTTAAAACAACTTCTCCCTGTTCTAAACCAGGAGTATATCCGTCTATAAACACCTGGGTATAAGGATCATATTCGACAACTTTGTCACCAGAAAAACCGTCACCTAATAATTCACCACTAACACCTGGAGCAGTTATATACATTTTATAGTTTTCAACATCATAATTAATGGAACCAACATCTAAACTCCAACCAGCACCAACCCATCCAGGTTGAGCGCCATCCCAATTTTCAGGTCTAGTAAGTTGATCAATATGAGAATTATAATTAAGTGAAAGACCAAGAGATAAATCATTAACATCACTAACGCTTGTTAAAGGGACAGAAAAAGCAAGATCCCCATTAAAAAGAGAAACTGAAGGTTTTTGAGCTTCATCAAATGAAGCAGCACCAACAGCAGGGAAATCACGAATCATTGCCCCTTGAGCAGAAGAACCATCTTTTTCCATTGAAGTATAATCATTTGGAATTTCTTCTAAGTCTTGACGACTATGAAAAAAATAATTTGACAAAACATTCACGGGCTCACCCGCAATAGCTACTGCTGAACCCAACACTAATAATAAAACCAAAACTACTAATAATTTATTCATGATTATACCCCCACTGAAAATTTTATAAAGTAGCAAAAAAAATTCAATTTATAAAGTTTTATGTACCAAAAAAGTAGTATATAATCACTTATGTTTTACAAGTAGTATATAAATCTTAATTTAAAACAATCTCAACGTTTCTAAATTCTTCGGAGCAACAGTTTCGATTTTGTATATTTTGTGTATAGAACTTGCTAAGTCTAAAACCTTACTTGCTTCACCATGAATTACTATAACTTTTTTAGGTCTAGGCATAACCCTAGAAATATAATTCATTAATTGTGTTCTATCTGAATGCCCAGAAAATCCATGTATTGAATATAAATCCATTTTAACTTGCACAGGAACTTGTTTATTTCCTTCATTAAATAATATTTCACGTTCACCTTGCTGTAATCTTCTACCTAATGAACCCTCACCTTGGTAAGAAGTTAAAACCATACTATGCTTTGGATTATCAGCCATCTCTTTGAAATATTCTACAGAAGCTCCTCCAGTTAACATACCAGAAGTTGCAAATATAATACACGGTCCAGTCTCTTCTAGAACTTGTTTCATTTCTTTTTGTGAACCAACTTCTTTGAAAACATCGGACACAAAAGGATTTTCATTCTTGTGGAATATTGCCTGCCTTACTCTGTTATTAAAGAAATCGGGATATGCTGTATGTATTGCTGTAACATCCCAAACCATTCCTTGAATATACACAGGAACTTTAGCTATTAATCCCTCTCTAATTGCCCTCTCAATTATAACCATAACTTCTTGTGATCTTCCAACTCCCAGAACAGGTAACAAAACTTTTCCACCACGCTCGACAGTTGTTTTTATAATATTTAATAAATAATCTTCAGATTCTTTTCTAGTAGACAAAACATCTTCTTTGCTACCATAAGTACCTTCCATCATTAATGTTTCCAATCTAGGGAATTTAGTATTTGCCGGAGCAAGTAAATTACTTAATTCATAATTCATATCTCCTGTGTAAACAAAATTATGTTGACCTTCACCAATATGAAAATGACACAAAGAACTACCTAAATTATGACCTGCATTATAAAATGTTAATCTAACATCTGGAGTCACATCAGTAACTTCTTCATAATCTAAACATATTGTATGCTTTACCATTTCTTTAATATCATTAGAACCATATAAAGCAGTTTTAGCTTCTTTCTGTCCAATAGATATTAAATCTAAACATAATAATGCTGCAATATCTCTTGTAGGTTCAGTACAATAAATTGGCCCCTTGTAACCATATTTGTATAATAATGGAATTAACCCACAATGATCTAAATGAGCATGACTTAAAACAACTGCATCTAATTCTTCCATCTTTACTTCAGCTAAATAAGGATACTGATCTTCATCTCTTGCAGCAACGTTAATACCACAATCAATTAAGATTTTAGATTCTTCAGTTTGTAATAAGAAACAAGATCTTCCAACCTGTCTTGATGCTCCTAAGAATGATATTCTTGCCCATGCGGTTTTTCTTTCTTTTCTTTTTTGCCCATAAATTCTCTCACCAACTTTATTTAAGAATTTTTTTCTGTAATCATCATTTTCAAATAAAACCTGTCTGATATTTTCAATTAATCTAGACCTTATTGAAGGAATTCTTCTAACAATTGGAACCCAATAAGTTGTTTTCTTAATTTCTTTTAATATTTCTCCAGATTTACCAATTGCAATTCCAGGCTTTTCAGCTTCTATAACTACCTGAGATCTCTGTGGATCAAATATAACATTTAGATTTCCAGCCTCATTAGAAATTAACTCTCTAATTTTCTTTTCAGCTTTCTCTATAGTCATAGGTACAGAAGGATCAACTCTTAACTCAACTCTTTTCTTAATGTGATCAACTATATCTTTGATTAATCCATTTGGTTCTAAGAAAAATTCTTTATTTTTAGTATAAAGAACTATATTAGCTCCTTCAAATTCAATGTCTGTGATGCCAGCATCTTTAGGCAGCATCGACTTTATTTCTTCTATTATCTTAAGTGCCATTCTTTAATTATTAAAAAAAGAAAAAAAACTTTATTCTAATTTATTATTAAAAACTTGTGTTTCTACTTTCTTAACTCCAGTATTTGTTATAGTCATTATGTCCACCCCGTTTCCAGTTGGCATATCTCTTTGTATTGCTGCGTTTATAGCTTTCTTAGCTAAAGCAACACCTTCTTTCAATGTCATATCTTTAACATAAAGAGTTTCTAGAACTCCGTAAGCATATACAGAACCAGAACCAGTAGATACATAATCATCTGCTTCAGCTATACTACCATCAACTCCGATTTCGTATAAACCAAAACATTTGTCATCTTTTCCACCAAGTAAAAACGAAACTATTCCTGGTACCATACTCATCTTTCTAATATTTTGATATAATATGTTACCTAATAAATTTGCAGTTTCTTTCACTGTAGGATCTTCGTTAGTTCTTATTTTTTTTAATCTTAATTCTGCTCTAATTAATTTTACTATCAATTGAGCATCAGAAACTAAACCAGCCATTGTAACTGCCATATTGTCATCAATAGTCTGTAATTTGTCCATCTTTTTGTTAGCTATCATATAGCCAGCACTAGCTCTCTTATCAGCTGCTAATACAATTCCATCTTTGCAAACTATACCAACAGTTGTTGTCCCTTTCTTTATTGCATCTTGAATGTTTTCTTCCATTTAAATAACCTCTTTAGAATCAGTTAAACTAGTTGTTAGATTCTTATTTATAAACTTTTTGGTCATCATTTCTTCACAAACTTTTTATGTATATAAGCACTAACAACTATGATTATTGCTGATAATAAAAATACTATCCACGCACTACCTAATGCTTTAGGCGAAGTCAATATATTGATTAGATTAGATTCTTGTTGGCCATTTGTAGCTTGTGTATTTTGTTCTTCTAAAGATCTTCTTAGTTCTTCTGAAATGTCTAAGTTTTCTCCAGTTGGACTAGTTAAAACTTCTTCACCTTCAACACAACAAACTAAACTTGAAATATCAAATGAATCCACACATCCACTGTCTAAAACTGTGTCTTGTTGATAAGTATAACCAGACATACAACCATTCATACAAACTCCACCAATTCCACCACAACTAGAATCATCTGCAGAACCACCACTTGCTCCTGCAGCATCGTCATTATTATCATCAGTTGAAATACAAGTACTTGGATCAATTAAACAATAATTATCACAACCCAAATCATTATCAGTATAGAAACCAAAAGTACTACATTTCCATATACCGACATCAATTCCATCACATTCTTCATCATCTTCTTGAGCATTATTACCACAAGTTTTAGGAACAATTCTAGTTATACAACTACCTGAAATACTACAAATTGTATCTGCACCAGTTACTTTATCTATACCTTGGCAATCCGCAGTTTCTTGGTGATAACATTCTAAAGCACAATCATCACAACTTGCAGTAATACAATTATCACAACTACCAGTATTACAATCAGTCATTACAAATCCAGTACAATAATTATTACAAGCTAAAGTCCCGCCTGCACTAAAACCTTGAGAGACACAAGTCTGACCATTTAAATCAGAACCATCACACACTTCACTTCCCTCTACATTATTATTTCCACAAACAGGTTCATCTATATCGTTAGAACAACCAGAAGTTACAAAAGCAGAACAATCAGCGTTACAAGCTAAGGTTCCTTGATCAAAACCTCTTGAGACACACGTTTCGCCATTTAAATTAGTATTATCACAAACTTCGGGTGCATCAACTCGACTATCCCCACAAACAACAACTCCTCCTTCAGGAATACACTCTCCTAAATCACAAACAAATCCTATTGCACAACTAGATTGTTTACCCTCGCTATCTTCTGGACAAGACTCACAAGTCTCATCACCATTGAAGAAAGTATCACCACAATAAGGCTCAATAGGAACACAACAATTCCATCCTTCAACTGCTCTACCAGTGATAGATTTTATAACAAGACCAGTAGTACTCCCCCCAGATAGAAGTTCTGGATTTTCAGAATCATCAGGAAGAATACTAATAGAATAACAATTTTCATCTTCAACTGCACCAGCAGATTCATAACCAGAAGCACAAGAACCAAAAGTACAAGTTCCACCTGCATTGGCACATGCACTATTATCCCCAACTAATCCAGTAATCAAGGTAAAACTATCAAAAAAATCATTAAAAACTCCATGAAATGAAACCGGTTCAGAAACCGGAGGTAAAAGTAAGAACAAAACTAATATTAATCCCGCAATTAAAATACCTTTATTATTTATGTGTACCACCTCAATGAATTAAAAAAGAAAAGATATATATAAATGTTTTGGATTTTAACCCCATTCATCACGTTCCGGAGCCATTTCAACAGTAGGCACTTTTGAAGATACGTATTGTTTATTCAAACAAATACCTTGTGCACAGCCATATCTACAATTAGTGTTTATGCTCGAAATTATTATACCATTGCAATAGTATTCTTTTAACGTGTTTCTGGCAGTACAATAATCCGTTGCATTATTATAATTAGTTCCATTAAAATTAGAGACTGTAGCCATAACACCAAAATCTTGTCCATTATCCCCATCAATACAACCTGTTATTGACAAAGGATAAGTAGCTACCTCCGATTCATAACTAAATCTATCAATTAGTTTAGTACTTAACAAATAATTACCCCAAGCAGATAGATTATAATTAAAGTAATAATTCTCCGTTAAACTATTAAATTCTCCATCACTTGCAAAACTATCAAACCACTCATTTCCGTTCAAACTATATATAGTATTATTTATTCTGTTAATAGAAACGCTATTATAATATGGATTTAAAGTATTGAATACGTATAGTTCACTATATCCATTAGCAAGAATATTGGACGCATCAGTTATTATTGTGTTCGAACTACCTAATACGTCCTCTTTATCATCCCCATTACTATCTTGCCATCCAATTTGACCTTTAGCGTAATCATCAACAAGTCCATTTGCAAAAACATCGACATAAAAATACTTCATTATAGAAGGTTCGTTTAACAAACAACCATTTTGACAATTCTGATTTGGATAATAAAAATATCCTCTAAGTTCGGCACAATTACATGTACCATATTGATCAGAAGCTCCAAAAATATGTCCTATTTCATGCGTCAAAATAGCATCCAAATTAGAAGCACCATAAATATTATTTTTATAATTTCCTAAAATGTAGATTCCATCTCCATAAGTAGTTGCTATAGTACGAGCATTGTAATAATCAGAAAAAAGACCATCTGAATCCGCACTAGAATCTACAATAAACATTAAGAAAGACCAATCAGTATTAAGATCATTTCTTTGTAAGTTGGTGTAATCATAAATTTTATTGTTACAATCAGTAATAAAATTGCTCATAGGAGGCATACCCAAGTTAACTAACGATTGATTTATCCAACTGCATCTAGCTGTTCCACTTGTAGCACTAGTTATAGGTTCAAAATCAATAGGAACATTAGTTTTAAAAGAATAAATAGGAACAATATGTGCATTAGGATTTCTTGTAGCCCACCAATCCATAGTGCTCATAACTTCAGAAACAACTGTGATAACTTCGGTTACATTCCAGTTTTCAGTATTAGGACTATTAACACTACTCTCAGGCAAAATTATAGTAACACCAACATCACCAAGCATATACAAACTAGTGTCTTTAGAAGTAGCACCAAAAGGCATTGTTTTCTCAGGTGAAACAGTTAAACTTAATTTATCAACATCAATACTATACTCAACATCGTTAACAAGTGGCTCACCGCCAACAGGTGCATCTTTCATTCTTTCTTCAACACTCATCTTGTTCCAGTTTAGAACACTAGTCCAAGCATTAAAATAAACATTATATTTATCATCAACTTTAGAATCTTCATAATAAATCTTATCAACATATCTAGAATTAAAACCACTAGGAACTTTACCAATTAAAATTTTATCATCAAAGAATATATGTCTTACATTTCCGCCAGCCCTTTCAATATCAGCTCTAGCGTTTTGAATATCATTAGCAACAACAAAACTGTCAACCAAACTAGGAGACTTTTCAACTGGAAGTGCATAACAACCAGCAATGTTCAATAAACCTACTAACATAATCATTATAATTAAAGTTTTTCCAACCATTGTAATAAAAAACAAACGTTAAAGATTTAAAAAGATTGTTATTTTCTAACTATTATCTTAAATCGTAAAGCTTAATAACCATTATTTGCTCCCAAAATCATGTCAAAAAACAAGTTTTTAAGAGCAGCCACATTAGCAACGGCTTTATGTTTCAATGGATGTGGTTCCGATACTACCACTCCAACTACCCCAATAATTCCAGAAGGAGTAGTGTTTGAAGATCAAGTTAGACAATTATATGAAGAATCAATAATGGCCTACAATCCAACAACCGGTCAAATTACATTCGAATCACCAGAAGACACACAATATTTACAACCAGGAAATATTCTTCTTGCAGATCCATCACCAAACTCCCCAAACGGGCTTTTAAGAAAAGTAAATAGTGTTCAAAATAATATCGTAACAACCTCTCCCGCAACACTAAACGATGCAATTGAAACATGTAATTTAGAAACAGATAATATTAGATTAACACCAGCAGACAAAAGTTTAGCAGGAGTAGGTTTCGATTTTGATATTCCATTCACAAATGTAGTATTACATGATCAAGATGGTAATTTAGGAACAACAGATGATCAAGTAAGATTAACAGGAAATCTAGCTTTTAATTCTAAAGTTACAGATTTTAAATTAGAAGTATCTCAATCAGGGGTACAAGAATTTAATTTTCAAACTAATACAACCGAAAATTTAAGTCTAACTTTAAGTTCAGATGCTACAACTAATCTTTCAAGAGTTTATCAATTATGCCCAGATATTCATTGTACACCATTTTTTCTTGGATCACTTGTGATAAAACCAACAATAGAAATTAATGCTAAAATAAATGGTGGAATTTCAATATCAGATGCATATGTTTCTCAAACCGCAAACTTAACAGCCGGAATACATTATTCAAATAGAACTTGGACACCTTCATCAACTTTCACAAATGATTTTACCTATCAAACTCCATCATTTTCTGAAAATGCATCAGCAAGAGTAGAAGTAGAGATAAAAACAAATTTATTAGCTTATGATATATTGGGGTTTACATCTGGGGTAGGAGGTTATCTAAGAACAGAAGTTAACCCAACACAAACTCCATGGTGGAAATTATATGGTGGGTTAGAAGCATATCTTGGAGCAAAACTTCAACTTATGGGTTGGCTAGACATAGCAGATTATTCAACAGGTGTTGTAAGTTTAGAAGAATTAATAGCACAAGCATCAACAACTAATCACGCTCCAAACAATGCAACAAATCCTTCTCCTACAAACAACTCAACTAATGCATCAGTTAATCCATTATTAAATTGGGACTGTTCTGACCCAGATGGAGATTCTATAACTTATGATGTTTTTTTAGACTCACAATTAGTTGCAGATGACATAGTAGATTCACAATTCCAATTATCAGGTTTACAAACTAATAGACAATATCATTGGATGATTCAAGCAAAAGATTCACACGGATTATCTAATACAAATAACGCAACATGGAACTTCACAACTAGTCAAGGAACTCCAGGAAATTTAGTAATACAGCCTGGCCCAACAGATGGTAATGATACTTACATAAGAACAAGATTAAACACCCAATATTCTAACGAAAATCATGGAGAAGAGACAGAATTAAAATTAATACATGATAGGTTATATGTTGGCGGTGAATATGTAGGAAGAGATTTATCAAGAATATTGTTACAATTTGATGTTTATCCTAGACTACCTACAAACGCAGAAGTAAGTTCAATAAAAATATCTTTGTATGGCCAGTATTATACCCCTGGTTTAGACCCAGCAAATTCTTTTTTCCATAAAATGAATCATACTTGGTCAGAATCAGTCGCTACTTGGAATAACTCAGCATCATATATAGAAAGCCCAGTATTATCAGGAGATATTCCTCCAGAAGGAAGTCAATATCACTCCGGATGGCATACATGGGATATTTCAAATTATCCTGAAACATTAAGTTTAATGGATCAATATGGTATTGCTTTACAAGGAATAGAATTTGAAGGTTTCGAATTAATAGGTACTTTTTATTCTAGTGAAAATCCAGATACAGAACATAGACCAAAATTAGAAATACAGTACAACGTAAAATAAATCTTAAAGATAATTTTATAAATTATCGGGATATACAAAAATTATGAAATCGAATAACAAAAAATTGTGTAATCTCCCAAAATTGAATGTTGACGAAACAGGTACATCTAGGGTGGCTGCAAAAAGAATTTTAAAATTAAGAGATCTTAAGAGTGTATTAGAAGAACTCGATAGAGCACAAATACTTTATGAAAGGAGTTCTAAACGTTATTTAAGTCTGATTCTAACACTTGGCATAGGAAGAGATGAGTTTAGATATTCCAATATTTTATCGTTGCTTCCTTACAGAGAAACAAAAATAGTAAGCAGAGATGCATTATTTTATGTGCAGTTCCCTTACTCTTTTGTCAACCCACAAGAAAATACAGTCCAATCTTTACCATTAGAGGCAATACATGATTACCAAAGTTTAGAAAGTAAATCTCAACATTTATAAATAAATTTTAAAACTAATTTTATATGGAAACACTAGAAAAATTATTAGAACAAGCAATAAAAAAAACTATTCCAAAAAAGAAAGTAGGTTTACTATTTTCTGCAGGTATAGATTCATTAATGTTAGCTTATTATTTAAAAAAATTAGATTATGATTTTGTTTGTTACACAGCAGCCTACGAAAATTCAGAAGATTTAAAATTTGCAAAAGAAGCAGCTAAACTACTAAATCTAAAACATAAGTTCAAAATAATAAAATTAAAACAAATTCCAAATTATTTAAAAAAAATAGTTCCTATATTAGAAAATCCATCACCAATTAACGTTCCAATAGCATTAACAGTTTATGTAGCTTCAGAACTAGCAAAAAAAGATAATATTAAATTAGTAATCTCTGGTTTAGGCTCAGATGAAATATTTGGTGGTTATTCAAGACATAAACTATCTAAAGATTTAAACAAAGATCTAAAAGAACAATTACAATCAGCATATGATAATGATTTACCAAGAGATATCACTACAACTAATTTATTAAAAATAAAGATAGTTGCTCCATTCTTAGAAAAACAATTAGTAAATTATGCACTAGAAATCCCGGCAGAACATAAAATAAAAAACAATGTAAATAAATTAATATTAAGAGAATTAGCAATAAAAAATAATATTCCAGAAAAATTTGCATTCAGACCAAAGAAAGCTGCACAATATGGTTCTAAGTTTGACAAAGCAATAGAAAAGCTTGCAAAAAAACAAACAAAAACTCAATATATAAATAAATTCATTAATCTTGGAGTTTTATTTAGCTCAGGAAAAGATTCTTGTTATTCAGCCTATCTAATGCAACAACAAGGTTATAATCTAGCTTGTTTAATAACTATCAAATCAAAAAATTTAGATTCATTTATGTTTCACACTCCCAATATTAATTTAACTGAGTTACAAGCAAAAGCAATTCAACTTCCATTATTAACTCAAATCACAACCGGAAAAAAAGAAGATGAATTAAAAGATTTAGAAAAAGTTTTAAAACTAGCAAAAAAGAAATACAATTTACAAGGAATCACAACAGGCGCATTATTTTCACAATATCAATCAGAAAGAATAGGAAAAATAGCTAAAAAATTAAATCTAAAAGTTTTTTCTCCGTTATGGCACAAAGACCAAGAACAAGAGTTACATGAATTACTAAAAAATAATTTTGAATTTATTATTTCAAGTATAGCCGCAGACGGATTAACAAAAGAGTGGCTAGGAAAACAAATCACTGAAAAAGAAATAAAAAAATTAGTAGAATTAAATAAAAAAAATGGTTTAAACATAGCTGGTGAAGGTGGAGAGTACGAATCATTAGTATTACACTGCCCCTTGTTCAAAAAAAGATTAAAAATTCTAGACTCAAAAATAAAAATGGAAAATGAATACACTGGAAAATATTTAATAAAAAAAGCTGAACTATGGTAAGAATAAATTTAATTCCACCAGAAGAACTCACTGACCAACATTTAATAGCAGAATACAATGAAATATTAATGTTATTAGGTCACGTAAAGAAGTTTCCAAAAATAAATAATCAACCCAAAGAGTATTGTCTAGGCCCAGGCCATATTAATTTTTTCAAAAATAAATTGTTATACTTAAAAAAACGACATGAACTAATAAAAAAAGAAATGATAAAAAGAAAATTTAAACCAAACAAAACCATAGACTTAACACAATTTAATAAAGAACTAATAAACGATTGGGAACCAAAAGAAAAAGATTTTATAATAATTAAAGAAAGATTAAAACGAAAGATAGAACAAAAACCAAGTTTCTATAGATATTACAGTAAGAATATTATCTGATCACTGTAAAAGGCACATTATAAGATGGAGTTAATGTCTTTTGTTCGATAAACTCTTGACCATTACTATCTATAATCTTCCCAAAAAGTTCATACTTAAAACTATATTTAACAATATAAACCCCAGAAGAAACATCTTGTCCATTATCACTTTCTAAATCCCATCTAAACTCATTATATCCTACATTTGTTGAATCAACATCTATTTGTTTTATAGATTCTCCTCTTAAGTTATAAATTTGTAAATTTAAATCTGAAACTGTACCATCAGGAATATAATACCTAAGTGTTGTATAAGGCCCACTAGCAGGATTAGGATAAGGGGTAACTAAAGAATTATCTAACTCTCTATCATCTAAATCAACGGTTGCTCCGTAATAAATATCTGATGGTAAACTGTAAGGCCCTTGTCTATTTTCCAAGTCTATACCTGCAACTTGTAATTCGAATCCCATAGCCAATAACTGATCAGGTATATCAAAAGTATATTCTATACCCCCAAAATAACCTAAATTAGTCCAAGCTCCTTGGGCAAATCTTCCTTGCATTTTATAACGATTTACTAGACTTCCAGTAGTTGGTGCAGTCCAAGTGTAACGTACTGCTTCCTTCCCATCAGGATCAACTAAGTTCATAGGATTATTCTCAACGTAAGCATACGCATTATTACCTGCAACAGGATCTACAGAAGTAAACCTTCCAATATTAGAATCATAATATCTAGCGTTAAAATAATACAATTCTTCATCAAGTTCTTTTCCGGTAAAACTAAAACGTTCAGAGGACTTAATCTCTTCTCCGAATGGTAATGCGTTAGATTCAACATCAGAACCTAATCTATCTTGGTATTCATAATTAATGTTATCGTTATTCTTAGTTGCAATTAACTTAGAACCAGCATAATAATAAGTAGTCTCGCCAATGTTTTTTTCAGATTCAAAAGTTTCAATAATATTAACTTCCTTAGCAAAACAAATAGGTAAAACTAATAGAATTAATATTATCCAACCTCTTTTAATCATAATCAAAAATTAAAATCAGAATATATAAATATTACTTATAGATTAGTTTAACTTCTGTCCAGTAATAACAAAATAGAAAGGTTTATATACACTAAAATTAGGTAAAAATAGAGGTAAAAATGAAAAAAATATTCGCAATATTAATACTTGTACTTTTTATGAATTTAGCCATAGTTAGTGCTATTGATTCAAAAAACACTTTACCAGATTTGACTATAAAATCTATCAAAGCAACAAAACAAGGAATAAACGCTAAAATCGATATAAAAGTAACAAATGAAGGTGAACAAACTATTAACGGATTCTGGTATTTCATAAACTACGGTGATAATACAGGTGAGTTCGTATACTACAGTGGCACACTAGCACCAAGACAAACTAGTACAATAACTTTAACTCATTCATATACTAACACAGCATTATATGGTAGTTTAGTAAATCTTGACCCATTAAACTTAATACAAGAATCAAAAGAAAATAATAATATTAAAGAATTCATACTAACTAAAACAAGATTTTAAACTAACTTAGCACTTTTAACTTTTTCTTTAAACCACTTCTGTTTCATTAAATATTTCATAAACAAAGTAGGATCACTAAATTCTCTACGAACTATAGCATAAACTCGGCCATTCTCAGTTTTAGTATTCTTATGTTTTTTCTTAAAGTCTTTTACATAATCTACCATGTCTAAGCTAGGTCCATAATGTTTTTTAGTTTTTTCGAGATTAGAAGACTTAAACCAGAAATAAATTTCATCTGAATATTTCCAACCAAAGTCTAAAACTGTAAAATCATTAAATATCATTTCATTTCTAACTCTTTCAAACAAAGAAAACAATTTAGAATAAACAATGTCTTGCTTACCTTTCAAAGCCTCAACTTTAACGATAATATAATCTTTTAAAGTTGTAATATCAACTTCTTTCTTAATAAAAAATCTTTCCGAGCCATCATATTCTTTAGCTAAACTAACAAATTTCAAAAAGTTTTCATGGCTTAAAGCTGCAGCCGCATTTCTATCTTTTTGCACTGGGTCAATTAAAATTAAGCTAGAAATTTTAGACTGATTTAGTAATATCAACGCTTGATTTTTCTTATAAGCTTTCACAGGATCAATAACTATTTTATCTTCCCATTTACTAGCTTCTTTCATTAAATTATTAATATTTTTATAATGACTAATCAAAACCTCTAAAACATATCCAGAAAATCCACGAACATAACTTTCAGCACCATAAATGTTATTAGCTTTACAAAATAATTTTAACTTTCTAACTTCGTCACACATTTTACTATTAAGTTTTTTTCTTATGTATTCCACATGTTTTGGCGAAACATCCATCACATTTTTTGCTTCACTAGTTTTTTTAATATCTAATACTGGGACAATTTCAAATAAAATATCTCCAATCACAAGATGATAATAATCTCTAGAACCATGCACAGTTTCAATTTTATTATATTTGTTTAAAAGTATTTCTTTCAACGCAACAGAAATATCCTGACTAACAAATTTTTTATAATCAAACTTAAAAAAAACATCTACATCTCTATTCTTACTTAACCAAGTATTCTTAGCATAGCTACCGCCAATAAAAATTTTAACATCTTTTAAATCTTTAAAATTTGAAATAAATTCTTTAATTTTTTCTTCTAAATATTGTCTTTCTTCTTTTCCAGGAATTATATCTAACATAATTTAAACTATAAAAATGCCTATATAAACCTAACTAAAACAATTCAAAACCTAAATCTATGAAAGGAACACCACTAATTTTTCCAAAAGTTAATTTATCTTTATTTTGGAAAGATAGTTCAACAAGTGAAACATCCGAAGTATAAGATTGCTTATACACTGCCCATAAAGGAGTACCGGCTGAAACAGTTAATGTGCTTGGCAAATCTTTAGTGCCAATTATTTCAAAATATGAAAATCCAGTAGTTTTAAACGTAAACGTTGTTCGTTCGCTCCCATATTTAACGTCTAAAAATTCTAATTGTTGCCATTCATCATTAACTAATCTATAAACCCCTATACTATCGATTTGATTTAACAATATAACACCATTATCTATTTCAAAAGAAAGTTTTGCATCCATCTCTTTATCTACTTTTATTTCATAAAAACCAAAATTAACACTATTTGGAACTGCACTTTTCACAACATAATTTGGATGTGTATCATACTTAACTACATCTAGCACTGCATCATCATTTGTACTAACTTCAACTAAATCAGAAACATCATTTCCAACAATTTTCTCATTTAAATTAATCTCAACCGTTTTAGTTTTAACATCTAAATTAGAAGCACAAATCCCTGAATTACATACGAAGCTTTCACAACATTCATACAATCCTAGACAACTTCCACCATTATAACTAACACATTCATCTTTTCCAGGAGATAATAAAGGTTGAGACGCTTGAGCAAGAATAGATTTTATCAATCCATCACTAATTCCGTTCTCTAAGTACAAGGCTTGTAAATCTTCAGAATTTTGTCTTATTCTATCTTCTGCCAAAATTAAAGTATTATAATCTACTCCAGTTACATCATCCAAATTAGAAGTATCAACAATTTCTCTTTCAACTCTTATTCCAGATAATAAAATATCTCTCACTCTTAACTCAGTAGTTGATTCGTTAGTTTGATTAACATTTTCCCAAATAATTAAAGTATTATTAATAGTTCTATTAATTTCTATCACACCTTGAATTAAACACCTATTACGTTCACAAACATATCCCCTATTACATCCACACAATTCACAATTATCCCTAAGAACATTATTTTCACAATAATAAGGTTTAGTAGAAGAACATTCACCATTAGAAGTTCCATCTATACATCCGCCTCTAGCAATCTGACGCACATTACCACAAAAGTATATATTACTATTTAAATCGTCAACACATTCTTGGCCTTCTTGACAACCACATATATCACATCTTGGTGCAAAAGAACAAGCTACATCTACAGGACAACGATCATCACCACTATCCCTACAAAGAGATTCACAATAATATTGATTGAATGAAACATCATCTCCAGCATAACATTCACCAAAATTGACTTCAGTACCATCTGGAGCCATACAAGGACATGGTCCCTCTAGACCAGGGGGGATAAAAATCATACCAGAAATATTAAACAATAAGAATATAGGTAACATAGATAACATTAGTACAATTATAACTAACCACATAATTCTCTTTTTCATAATAATAAGAATAAAAATCTAAAATTTATAAACATTCCTATCTAAATCTTTTCTACTTTGGTGTTTATCCATCTAACAAAGAAGAACATTGCAACTCCAAGTGCAACCAATATTCCCAAGAAATATATAACGTCTTGTGTCGGATAATCTATTAAAGTGTACCTATCCCCACCTTTAGTGAAATTTAATCTTACTTTATTATCTTGATTTTCTAAGTAGGAAACCTTAATTTCAGTATCACCCAAGATTATATTTTCTGAGGTTTCTTTTGGAATATGATACGTTAATTCACCATAAACAATTTTTATACTATATGCATTCACTTCAGTTATTTCTAACACATATAATTGTCCATCAATTATTATTTGATATTCTCCGCCAACACTAACTACTTCCGAAGAACTTTGTTGATCTAAATCAATTATATCTTCACTTAAAATCCAACTTCCACTTGTTGGAGTAGTTATATTAATAAAAGGTGTTCCACCTCCGCCACCTCCACCGCCGCCTCCACCTCCGCCACCGCCGCCACCATCATTTCCATCATCACAGGCAGCACAAGAACCACCACAATCTACACCAGTTTCATTTTGGTTTTGGATTCCGTCGGTACAGCTAGGAAGCGCACAATAAGAATAATTATTATTTAATCTTAAATTTTCGCTAGTCAAACTATTTACAACATAAGTATAACTTTTAATTAAGTCATCACCTGCAGAAAAAGTCACATTGTGACCTGTTGTTGAACTTATAACAATTACAAAAGCGTTATTAGAAACAGTTACAGTTCTTCTAGTAAAATATGATGTATTTGTCAAGTTTACTATATCTACAGTTAAAACTTTACCATTCAAACTTAGATTATTTTCACAAGTTATATTATTTCTAAAAACATGAAATGATGGGGGTTCAGCCATAGCTATAGGCACTAATAAAAATAAAAACAGCAATACAATAACTCCTTTTTTCATACTAAAAATATTATTTCCCATGATATATAAACCTATCTACTTTAATCAAAATCTCTTACAGTATACCCTACTATACTTCTGAATATAGCCTTAAATACAGTTACAATAGTAGATTCTTCAGCTTCACTCTGTGGCAAGCTGTATTCAGGTCCTCTCAAGTTAGCCCAGTATAAACTTCCCGGAACTAAGTTATCATCTAAACCAATTTGATTAGTGCCAGAAGCAGTTGCACTAAACAAACTGTATGCATTATCAGAATATAATGAAGAATAACTTCCACTACTATGGACACTAAACAAATTCCAAGTTCCATTTACTAAACTATATCTATAGCCTGAACTCAAACTCTCACCACTAAACACAACACTATCATCTTGTGTTGAATAAACATAATATCCTTCTAATGGTACTAATTCAAATGCATTCATACCTTCAAAGTCCATAACCCAATCATTGTTCTCATATTTCATAACAATCATTGATCCAAAATCACTGGAATCAGCATTACTATAAATATTCAAAGTTACTAAGTTCCAACCAGAACTTAAACTAATTGTTTGACTAGTTACATTTGAAACTGGATTATACACACATAAATCCAATTCTTCACTACAAGAATCTATTGTATTAAAGTCATTATCATTGCATAATATATTCTCACCCATTTGACAACCTAAATAATTACAACTTTCTACACCATTACAGTAAAATTCATCATTACACAAACTATTTGTTGGAGTATGAATTATTGTATCAGTTGATTCGCTACAAGAATCAGTTGTACAAGCTACCCCATCATCAACATTCAAACTAGGCCCAACATTAGTACAAACTTGATTATTGCATTGATCTATTCCATTACAGAATACTCCATCATTACAACTTACTCCATTCGGTTGTCCAGTACATGTAGTTATTACTCCACAACCACCAGTTGATGGAGGGAAGTAATTTATGTTACAAACTTGACCCAAAGCACAAAGACTATCAGTTGGTATATATTGACAATTATCATTTACTTCATTACAAGAATCAGCTGTACAACTAAATGCATCAGCACAAATAATTGCAGATCCAGCTTGACATCCTAATGCAGCACTACAAGTTTCATCTCCATTACAATATGAACTATCACTACATAAACTATTTACAGGAGTATGAATTACTGTATCATTTGCTTCATTACAAGAATCAGTTGTACAAGTTATTCCATCATTAACATTTATTGGAGTTCCAGCTTGACAACCTAATGTAGCACTACAAGTTTCTGTACCTGTACACCATAAACTATCACTACATAAACTATTAACAGGAGTATGAATTACTGTATTTGTTGCTTCATTACAAGAGTCGGTTGTACAAGATACACCATCATCAACTGGTCTGGCAACTCCAGTACAATTTCCAACACTACAAGCATCATTTACACTACAATACAAACCATCATCACAAGTTAAACCCTCAGCTTTGTTTCTTACCGCACCACTATTAATCCATTGTGTAGTTGAAGTTGTGTTTACACATCCACTAACGGAACAACTAAAATCAGTATATATTTGTTGTTTTTGTTCTTGTTCAGTACACTGACTGATATCAACTACTCTTGTCAATCCTGTATCATACCAGCCATCAGAATTATCGCAGTTAACACTTGTTTGAACTGCATCATTCCCAGAACAAGCATAAGTTACATAAGAACTGCCAGAACAACTTGCAACAGGATAATTATTTTGTGGACATGTAGTTTGACTGAGTTCATAACAAGGATCTCTATCTGTCACATTATCATTGTAAATAACACAACCAGCAGAACAATCTTGCACAGAATTAATAATATCATTTCCAGAAAGTACACATTCATAATTACTACAAATATATTCTGTAAAGAATGTAGGTATATTCCCACTAGTAAGATTACATTGAGTAACAGGATTAGAATATGTTAGAGCATTACAGTCAGAATTTATAGTACATTCAGGAGTTACTCCCATTAATGCTTGTATTTCTACAACTGTTAAAGCTTTATTGAAAACCTTTACTTCATCTATTTTTCCATTGAAATAATTATATACTCCTACTGTGCTTGTCGTTCTTCTACCAACAGTCACAGGTCCAACAGTATTTTGATAAACAACATCTGCTCCTTCTAATATTCCAGCAACTTCTGCTCCATTAACATATATTTTCATATCATTTGCTGCATTTATTATCCCAACAACATGACTCCATTGGTTTAATGGAAGTGCATTACTACTCGTAACATAAGAACGTCTATCTGCAGAATTTGGACCACTGTCAGCACCATAAGCTAATTCTAACTGTCCATTAATTCCATCTCTACTATGATATAACCAATATCCTTTATGATTTACTGAACTTCCACCATCCGAGAAAAAGATTGGATTTTTTGCATTAGACTCAGGATAAACCCAAGCAGCAATAGTAACGGGGAATTGTAAATTTAATATGTCTCCATATTCTACAAAGTTAGAAACCCCATTGAAATCATATGCGTTATTAACTTGCCCAGCAGTTTGTGTTGGGCAACTAGCACAACTTCCAGTTTGAGGAATTATAACATCATTCAAATTACTATCATAAGGCAAATAGAAAACTTCATCACCTGTTGCACTACAATCATTATCATTTTCATTAGTACAACTTCCTGGGCAACAACCATCGGAATTTATACAAGAACTTATTGTTGTTCCAGAACAACTTCCTAATGAACAAACATCATTAGCAGTACATACACTATTATCATTACAAGAAAGAGTATTATAACTTACTGCACAACTTCCAGTATTACAAGTATTAGTAGTACAAACATTTCCATCTTCGCAGTCTGCATTTATACTACATTCTTGATTAACACAATTAGCAGTATTAAAACTCAAACAATCATTATTACAACTTAAAGTTCCACTATCAAATCCTTGTAAAACACATGTTTGATCATTTAAATTAGAACCATCACACACTTCACTTCCAGTTATACTCCCATCACCACAAACAGCAGCAGTTCCAGTAAATGTAATAGGAAATTCATTACTTACAACTCCATTTTCGTCTATAACAAATAAATATAATTGTTCAGTTCCAAAACTTCCTTTGTTTGCTGTGAACTGAATAGTATTTCCATTCCAAGTTGTATGCGGTATTTGAATTTCAAAATGATTAACTTCTGAGAAATCTTGAGAATCACCAATAACAATTCTAGCTTGGGTGTTATCAATATAAATATCATCAAACCAAGTATTAGTTGGTTCTACTAAATCAATATTGCTAACATCGGTTCCAATTCTTTCTACCGTGTCGTAAGCACCATTTGTACTAACTGCTCTTCTTCCTGCCTCAAAAATATAACCTGGCATAATAGACATAGTAGCAGTAATCGGATTTCTATCTAAATATAAAGAATTTTTATATTCCTCCCCGCAAGTTTCAGTCTGATTAAATTCAAACAAGACTTCAAAATGATGATAATCTGTAGTAGATGCTGGCAAATCTTGAGTTATCCAAGGAGTTTGAGCACTGACACCACAAGAAGCATCAAAAGTATCATATAAAGTCCATTGATCATAGGTCCAAGATAATCTACCTGTATTTCCCGAAGGATCAGACCAAACTCGAATAATTTTAGTCGAAGCCTGATCTAAAGTTAAACCATCTACTTTATGCCAAAATGAAACATAAAAATCGCTACCTGATGGAAGATTGTTATCTGGGCCTATTAAGAAACCCTTTCCTTTGTTAGTTTCTCCTAATATATGATAAACCCAATTATTATTTACTCTACTTTCTACCCCATTGTAAAACACAACTTTATCCTCACTACCCAATCCAGTATCTCCGTTGGCTGTCCAATAATAACTTCCTCCCGTAGGAACACTAGTCAAATTATCTAAAGAAGTTAATGAATATTGATTGTCTACTGCGTCCCATCTTATAGGTGCAACAGGATTTTTAATTCCAAAATCACTTCCAGAAATAGTTATAGACTGACCATTATCCAAAGTATTATCAGAAACACTATTAATAGTTGGACTTCCACTAGGAATAACAACACTAGGAGTAACTATCAATATATCAGATTGTACTGTCTCAGAATTATCACTTGCTAATACAGCTTCAAAAACAAACTCAGGATTATCATCAGTAAATACTCCACTATCTTGTAACCATTCAGCATTCCAAGTTCTAATTGCAACTCCACTTACAAAAGTAGTTGAAGTTGGTGGACTTCTTAATTGTGATGTAACATCACTAGTTCCAGCAATACCATCATCTTCTAATATTCTAAAATTAATTGTTTCTACATCACAGTTCTCTCCATTCACAGTTAATGTTACTTGAGTATTATTCACAACTTGTGTTGTACTCCACGAAGCAGATGTCAAAGAACAAATAGGGATTTCAGTTTGACAAGTAGAAGAACAACCATCACCATTA
>PNOQ01000014.1 GCA_013824915.1 Nanoarchaeum sp.
TTTTCTTGAGTTTTTGCTACTTCTACTATCATTTTTGCTGTTGGGTGTTCAATAGCCATTTCTTCAAGAATTGTTACACCATCATTTGTGATAATTACATTGTTCATACTGTCAACTAACATCTTGTCCATACCTTTAGGACCTAAAGTAGTTCTAACTGTTTCGGCTACTATTTTTGCAGCCATAATGTTATTTCTTTGAGCGTCTCTTCCGATAGTCCTTTGACTATCATCTGATAGAATATATACTGGTTGTTTATCTGACATTTTTTACCCCCACAAACTTGTTTCTCGAACGTATATTCGTTTATAAATTTATCTATAAATCGATAGACTTATTAATTTTGTTTAACTTCATTATATATATGAAAACCGGCATAAAAATCATGGACGCTATGACAACTTCTCCTGTTTTTTCTAAACCTAGTGATAGTATTCATTCTTGTGTTCAAAAAATGATAAAAGAGGATGTTGGAAGTTTAATAATTGCGGATGGTAAAAAATTATTAGGAATTGTAACTGAAAAGGATTTATTGGTTAAGGTTTTGGCTAAAGGAGTAGATATTAAGAAAACTCCAGTTAGTTTTGTAATGACAGTTAATCCAGTTAGTGCTAATCCTGAATTAGATTTATATGATGCTATGATTTTAATGAAGAATGAAGAAATCAGAAGATTACCAATAGTTAGAAATAATGAAGTTGTTGGTTTGTTAACTTACAAAGATATTTTGAGTATACAGCCAGACTTATATGAATTGCAGATTGAAGGATTTAAAATTAGGGAAAGTGATAGAAAAGCCAAATTAAATGGTCATTTCGAAGGAAATTGTTATTCTTGCTCTTCTTACGGTCCATTGTACAAGGTTGGAAGTAGATGGTTATGTGATTCTTGTAAAGAGTAAGTTTTATTAATCTAAAAGTTAAATTTATTTTTATGGTTGAGAAAGAAGAAAAAGTAGTACCGTCACCTGGACTTGTTTTGAATTATAAAGGTGTTTTTGATTTTGATAGATTATACAATGGATTAAAAGATTGGTTTAATGAAAACCAATACGATTTTCAGGAAAATGAATTTACTGAAAAGAACAAAGATATTGGATATGAATACAAGTATGTTCTTTCTGGTGAGAGAAAGGTAACTGAATATTACAAATTCAAAGTTAATTTAACTGCTGAAATGAAAGGAGTTAATTCATTGGCTAAAAATTTAGTTAGTGGTGAAGTAAGAATAATATTTACTGGTAAATTGGAGTTAGATTATAGAAATAAATGGCAAAAGAATTCATTTCTCAATTTTTTATTTAAAATATATAACAAATATATAATTCGAGACCAAATAGAAGATTATAAACATGAGTTGTATGGTGAGATTGCAAACTTGCACGATATGGCCAAAGAGATTTTGGAATTTAATCGTTAAATATATAAGTTTATGTATATTTCTCAATTCACTATGAAACTTCAAGATATTTTATTATTGACTGCAAGTTTGGCCACATTAGGTACTGCAGGATGTAATTTACCTAAGATACAAAAAGAGCCCCAGCCACATTATAAACGTTTTGAAAGCCTTCCCGTGGATCAAGTGTTTAAGGATCATAATGGATTTAGAATTTATTTTACTGATCAAAATGGGAAAATCGAAGAAAGAAAATATTTTGATGCAGGTAATCTCGATGTTAGAAATGGGAATATTAGTTATGCTTATAAATATTTGATGATTCCGGCAGATATACCAGATTCAATTGATGTCAAATTTGAAATAATTAGTAAGGAAAAACCTTCTCCTGGTGCAGTTACAATCTTTAAAGATTTGGCTCCCGATCAAAGGGGCTATGCAAACATTCTCTGGTTTGAACAATATATGCCTGTTGGTCGTGTTAATAATTTGTTAGATTGTTATTATGTTGAAATACATATACCTTCGAATCAAGGACTATCTGCAGGAATAGAAGTTTATGGTGGTAAATTCCCAATTAAAGAATCTATGCGCGAGATAAAATAGTTTTTAATCGTTAAATATATAAACTAAGATTCTTTTGTTTTGTATATGGATAAGAGGGGTCAGTTTTATTTAATAATCGTATTTATTTTATCTTTAGTTATTTATGGAGTTACTTACAAGGTGAATAGTATTACTGAACCTATAATCTGGGAAGATTTTAATGATGTTTCTCAGAATTATCTTTCCGAGTCTGTTTTTGTTGTTAATTCTGCTTTGGAAAATAAGCAAGATGTTAATTCAAGGATAGAAAATTTTACTAAAAAATATTTAAATCATTCTAAACAAAGAAATCCTAATTTAGGTTTATTTTACATTTATAGTAATGGGACTCAAATTAGTCTAAAAAGTTATTTAGATGTTTCTGGAACTGTTGATAATACAACAATACTTGGAGCTAATCAAGAATTAGTTCAAGATGTGTCTATTCGAATTGGCGGAAGAGATTTTATATATAAAGTTCCTGTAACCTCTGAAAATTTTGGTGAAGGGTGGAGCGGAGTTACAACTGATAATCAACCATTTAATTTGAGTTTAGCCGGGGTTATACATCCATTTAGTTTGAATCCAACTAGTCCAGAATTTAGAGTTATTATAAGAACTGCAAGCGGTTCTCAAAATGTATCTTATGGTGATCCAAATTTAGGTTGGGATCCGCAATTATCTTCAAATGTTCAACAAGTAGTTAATTAGAAAAATATAAAAAAGAGTTAAAATGAATAATGGTATGAAAAAAAGAGGTTTAAGTCCTTTAATATCTTGGATATTAATAATTGCGTTCTCGGTTGCAATGGCTATGTTAATAATTCCTGCAATGATTGACAATATTAAAGGTAATCTTCCGAAATCTAATATAGAATATTGTAATGATGTTAGAGTTTCTTTAACTGATGCAAATTCAACTTGGAGAACTTCAACAAATAATGCAAGTTTACATGTGTCAGTTAAAAATGATGGATCTTTTACAGTTCAAAAGTTTACTATAGGCAGAGAAACTACAACTAATAGTCAACAATGGTGTGAATATTCTAATGTTAGTTTGGCTCCCGGGAATTCAGGAGAACTTAGTTTGGATATAGACACTAATTATTATTTTGATGTTAGTAAGAATAGTTTTACTCAATGTGAAACTAGCTCTTCAAGTTCTACTGAAACTATGGTTGTTGGATTAGAATTAGTGCCTTGGATAACTGTTGAAGGAGAATCAATTAATTGTGATAATCAACGTGTTGTGATAAAAGATACGATAGGTTTAAATAGGATAATTTAGTAAAATGAATATGAGCAAAAAAGGGGTTTCGCCATTGGTTGCAACGATTTTGTTAGTTGCTATGGTAATAGTTATTGCTTTGCTAATTTTCTGGTGGTATGGAGATATAATTGGAAAACAATTAGAAAAATCCAAAATTGACTTAGAAACTGTTTGTGTTGAAGATTTAGATTATAGTGTAACTGAAATAGATTGTAGAGATGTTTCAGGTGGTGCCGGGGATGATAGAATTATTTCGTTTTATGTTCGTAATAGTGGAACTACAAGAATTGGTAGCTTTAAGATTGATATTTCTGGTAATACAGGAAATAGTATTACTGAAGATGTTGGTTTAGCTATTGCTCCTGGTGTTAAGAACAAAGTAAGTTTTGAAGTTCCAGTCATTGGTGTAGATGGAATTGGTAAATCATTAGAAATGGATGTTACTCCTATGGTCTATGGAAATGGAAAGACCAGATATTGTAGTGAGAAGGTCCAAAAGCTTAGTGTTCAGTGTGAATAAATCACCAAAAAGCTTAAATATTGTTTAAACTTAAATTTATCAAGAAATAATAATACTAATATTAAAAAAGGAGGTGTATTATTTTGAATAATAAAAAAGGTATAAGTCCATTAATTGCTACTGTTTTAATAGTTGGATTTACAATTGTTTTAGCGGTTTTAGTAATAACTTGGATTAGTGGAACTGTAAGTGAACAAACGGAAAATACAGACTGTAAAGTAGAAGTTAGTAATCAATGTTTAGAAATAGTTAACAAACTTAGTGTTCAACATAATTGGCCAACTACAAGTTTGATGACAGCGAGCATTGTTAATTCGGGGAGTACTGGAATTACAGCTCCGTCTAGAATTGTTGTAATCCCTGTAAAATCAGATGGTACAACAGATAGTACATTGAATAAAAATATGACTGTTGGAGCATACACAACTTCTTCACAAGAAGCATTCACAATCTCGACAGGAGTTTATACAAAACTTAGATTAATACCTATAATAGACAATGGTGAATGTAACACAGAATGTGCAGCAGTTGAGTTTGACATTTAAACGTCTTATTTTTTCTTTTTTTCTTTTATAATTTTTAGAAATCTATATAAATAGAATTTTTCAAGAATTAACTTATGAAAAAGAAGGGGGATGTATGGGTTTCAGCTATATTATACACAGCTTTAGGTGTTGTGCTTTTAACAATTATTTTGGCAGCAGGTTTACCTGTAATTCAAAAGATGAAAGATAGTTATACTGCGAAACATACAAAAGAGTTAATGTTAGTTTTAGATAGTAATGTTAAGACTGTTTATCATGAAGGACCGGGTTCACAAAGAGCTATAAGTTTAGATATTGGAAGAGGAGAATTTGTTATAGATGGAACTAATGAAGTAATAAAATTTAATTTTGAGAGTTCTGCATTAATCTCTGAAGTAGATAGTGTTGTTGAAGAGGGAAATTTACAAATACTTAGTAAGAATAGTGGAGTTAAGGGAAAATATGATATAGAACTAATGTTAAATTATAGTGGGTCTGGATTAGAATTAAATTATACTGGACCACAAATAATCTCTGGAAAATCAGATTTATTTTTATTTAATCAAGGGGGTACCGAAAACATAACTATAGGTATATCTCAAATATGAAAAGCTTACCAGAATTACCACATAAGAAATTGCCGGAATTAAGTAATAAAAGAAACTTAATGGAGTTACCTGAGAAGGAAGAGGTTATATTTCAGATTGAACCAAATATAGATATACCAGTTTTTCCAGATGTTCCTAAAGAACAAGTAAATTTTAGATATCCTTTATTGGCACCTTATGCTTATGCTCATGTTTATTGGGATCCAAAAATTAATGAAATTATGTATTCTGTTGAAGAACCAAGACTAGATGCTAAAGAAAAAAAGATATTAAATCTTTTAGAAGAAGGAATTAAAGAATTAATAAATATTAGTTTTATTAATATAGAAAAAAGAGAAAAAACAATATCTTACTTAGAAAAGAATGTTAAAATTTTCTTAAATGAATTACAAATTACTTTGTCTAGAGAATCTTACCTAAAAATAGTTTATTATGTGTATAGAGATTTTGTTGGGCTTGAAACTATAGAACCCTTTATGAATGATTATTTTATAGAAGATATTGAATGTAACGGAATTAATTTTCCAATATATATTGTTCATAGAAAATTTAGAAATCTAAGAACAAATATAATGTTTAATAGTAATAAATCTGTGGCTGCTTTTGTTGAAAAACTAGCGCAGAGATGTGGTCAGTATATTTCATATGCTACTCCTATGTTAGATGGAGCATTGCCAGATGGTTCGAGAGTTAATGCAACATTTACAGAAGATATTTCTTCAAGAGGACCAACATTTACAATAAGAAAGTTCACGAAGAATCCTTGGACACCAATACAATTAATTAATTTTGGTACAACTAATGCTGAAATACTTGCTTATTTATGGTTATTAATAGAATACGAAAAGAATGTAATGATTATTGGCGGTACTGCTTCAGGTAAAACTACTTTCTTAAATGCATTAACATTTTTTATTCCACCACAAGCTAGAATTGTTTCGATTGAAGATACAAGAGAGTTAAACTTAGAGCATGATAACTGGTTACCTTCTGTTGCTAGAGCTGGTGTAGGATTGGCAAACTTAGTAGGACAGAAATATGGTGAGATTACATTATTCAATTTATTGAAAGAAAGTTTCAGACAACACCCAAATTATGTTATTGTTGGTGAGATTAGAGGTGAAGAAGCTTATGTTTTGTTCCAGGGAATGGCATCTGGGCACCCATCATTTGGTACAATGCATGCTAATTCGGTAGATACAATGATCAAAAGATTGGAAACTCCTCCTATTAATTTATCTTCATCATTAGTAGAGACTATGGATGCAGTTGTTTCAATGGCATCAACAAAAGTTAATGGAAAAGATGTTAGAAGAATGATGGAATTAATGGAAATTATTTCTATTGATGATGAAAAAGGTAATTCATTTAACAGACCATTTTATTGGGATCCTGTTGGCGATAAATATGTAAATAATGCAGAAAGTTATGTTTTCAAAAAAATAGTGGCTCAACAAGGAGTAAATCCAGAAGTTTTATTGGATGAATGGAAGAAAAGAACTTTATTATTAAACAAGATGAATGAACGTAAAATATACGATTTTCATATAGTCCAACAAATAATCAATGAGTATTATAAAACTCCTCAAAATGTATTGAAAAGCTTTGGTATAATATGAATCTTAAACATAAAAAATTATTTTCTAGAAAAAAAAATAAGACTGAGATAGATAATCCAGTATGGATTGATGAGAAACAGAAAAAGAAATATCTTAAAGAATTGAAAATTGATCACAGGAAAGTAAAAGATTTTGTTAAATCTAAACATTCTACTAAGCAAAACAAAACTGATATTAGTGCATCTTTGATGTATAAGACTAATTTCTATGCTAAAGCTTCTAATTTTTTTATGGAAAACTTATCATTAAGATTAGCTACAAAGTATGAAAACTTTTTCAGACCTATGGTTCAAGCCTTGAGTTCTTCTAATATAAAGATATTATCTAAGACTTATATTAGTATGATTTTGCTTACTACTATTTTGATGTTTCCTATATCTTTAGTTGGGTTGTTTATACTAATTCATAATATTTTTATTTCATTTTTTTTGTCTTTAGTTATAACTGGAGCCACATTTGGCCTAATATATATTTATCCTTTGATAATTGTCAATGATAGAAAAAATAAGATTAATCAAGAATTAGTTTTTGCTAGTGTTCATATGGCCGCAGTTGCAGGTTCAGGTGCGCATCCAATGAAAATATTCCAATTATTAGTAGATTCTAATGAATACGAAGAGTTAGGTGAAGAGTTAAAAAGAGTTTTAAACTATGTTAATGTATTTGGTTACAATTTAACTAATGCCTTAAAAGCGGTAGCTACTACAACGCCTTCTCCTGATTTGAAAGAATTATTTTATGGTATAACTTCTACAATTGAAACGGGTGGGGATATCACACAATATTTGAATGATAAAGCAGATGATAGTTTAACTAAATATAGTTTTTCTCAGAAAAAACATTTAGAAACTATAGCTACTTATTCTGAAGTCTATACTGGATTTTTAATTGCAGGACCTTTATTATTCATTGTTACATTTGCAATTTTGGAAAAAATATCTCCTATGATTGAAGGAATACCAATAGCTACATTAGCAACATTAGGAACTTTCGTTTTATTGCCTTTGTTAAATGTATTATTTATATTATTATTAGAAACTTCAAGAGGTGAAGTATGAAATTTAAAGTAAGACATGTTATTGGGATTGCACTTGGTGTGATTTTGTTAATGTTTGCACTTTTGATTTTACTTCCAACTGAATCTAGATGGTTTAAACCTATGTTAGGGATTGCATTTTTTGTTGCAGTTTGTCAATTTTGGTTTGATGTTATGCAAGAAAATAGAAGAAATAAAGAAATAGAAGAGAAGTTTTTGGAATTTGTTAGGTCTGTTTCTGATAGTGTTAAATCTGGGATTCCTATTCCTAAGGCGATAGCTGAAGCAGGTGATACTAATTATGGAGCATTGACTCCCTATGTGAATAAACTAGTTTACCAAATTGGATGGGGAGTTCCTTTAAGAGAAGCGTTTATTAGATTCTCTGAAGATACTAATAATAAATTAGTAAAGAGGTCTATGGCTATAATTGTAGAAGCTGAACAAAGTGGTGGGCATATTGATAAAGTTTTACAATCGGTTACTGCTTCGGTTTTACAGATAAAAAAAATAAAAGAAGAAAGAAGGTCTAATATATTTTCGCAGATAATTCAAGGTTATTTAATATTCATTATGTTTGTAGGTATAATGATAGTGTTACAAGTTTATTTAATGCCTCAATTAACTAATATTGGGGGAAGTGTTTTATCTGGAGTTTCAACAACTACAACAGGTTTAGGCACGGGAGGTACTCCAGTATTTCCGTCTACAATCGATTTTGATATGATATTCACTTTTTTATTATTAATCCAAGGATTCTTTTCTGGGCTAATGATTGGTAAGTTTGCTGAAGGAAATATAAAATATGGATTGAAACATTCTTTGATACTTATGCTGATAGGTTATCTTGCATTTACTATAGCTGTCGGATTTTAAAATGAAAAAGGGATTTGTTCATATAGACTGGGTAATAAGCTTTGGAATATTTATCGTATTCTTATTGTTAATTTTTATATGGTTTGGGCCAGCCTTTGAGCAAAATTATGATAATGATTATTTGAAAACAATTGCTGAGCAAGGATTTGAAACAGAAACATATGTTAATGTTTTGGAGTATCCTATTTATTTTGAATCAAGTACGAATTTGAATAATCAAGTTATTAATGTTAGTTTACCAACAAATAAAAATATAGATGATATAAATAAATTATTTTTGTTGAATAACGCAAATCAAGAGGTTACTCAAAAGAAAATAGAAAATGGTGTTTTATATTTTACTGTTAGTAATTTTATAGCCGGGGTCAATAAGTATACTTTTTATTATTCAGATGGAATAAATTCAAGTTCAATTGACCCTGGTGCAACTTCTAGTCAAATATATGGTCTTACTTTAGGTGTTGGCAAAGAATATTTTGCATTTTCTAATTTAAAATTTGCTGAATTACAAAGTTTAAATTATAATGATTTCAAAAAGAGATTAAAATACCCAGGAAATAAAGATATTTCAATATTTATTTATTCTGAAGAAAATGTAAATGAATTATTGTATAATTATAGTGTGATAGAACCTTCTGAAAATCAAAATGTTTATGTTATGAGAATGTATAGTAAAATGATAAACCAGACTGGAAGAATAAATTATGTTGTGCCTAATATACGAACATGGTAAAAAATAATAAAAAAGGATATATGAAAACTTTTGAAGCATTAATTGCTTTACTTATCTTTTTAGGGGTTGTGATTTATTCATTGTCTTTGAGACAAGTAGAACAACCTAGTGTACCAGAAGATATAAGAATTGTACAAAGGTCTTTAATGGAAAAAATTGAAAACGATGTTTCTATGAAAAATGATTTTTTTGTGTGTAATCAAAGTAAATTAAATAATATTGTTGATAATATGGAATCTATGTATTCTGGGCTAGAATTTGATGTTTATCCTGTGGAATGTATAGAAGATTTGAATATAGATGTTGTGGTGTCAACAAAACAAAATGTTTATACAAATAGCTTGATTATTTTTAATTCTGCAGGAGATTCTAGAACAGTTACAATTAAGATATGGAGGAGAGAAGTATAGAAATATTTATAAGTTTGAATAATTTTTAAATTTTAGTTTGTAAAAAGAGGGATATGAATGATTAAAAATTTAAAGTCTTGGCTTGATAAGGTTTCGAAGTTATTTGCTAAGAAAAAAGATATTAAATTAGGGTTCTATGGACCACCAAATGCAGGAAAGACTACTTTAGCCAATAAAATATGCAAGGATTGGATTGGTGAAGAGATGGGAACTGTTTCTAAGATACCTCATGAAACTAGAGAAGTTAAGGTAAAAGAGAAGGTGACTATTGAAAGTAATGGTAAGAAATTAACGTTCAATATTGTAGATACTCCTGGAATTGCTACTAAAATTGATTATGAGGACTTTTTGAAACATAAATTAACACCTGTAAAGGCAAAACAAAGAGCAAGAGAAGCGACAAAAGGTGTTATTGAAGCTATAAAATGGCTTGATAATGTTGATTGTGTTGTAGTTGTTTTAGACTCAACAAAAAACCCATATTCACAAGTTAACATAACTATTATTGGAAATCTTGCTGCTAGAGATATACCTGTGTTAATAGCAGGTAATAAAGTTGACTTACCAAATTCTAATCTTAAGCGAATTGAAGCAGCTTTCCCGCAGTATAAAGTAATAGGGATTTCGGCACAGAGCGGAGATAATATTGAGAACTTTTATAAGGAGGTATTCGGATTAGTTAATTAGAAAATGTTATCCTTTCAATATCTTCCATATAGAGAATGTTCTGATTTGAATACTGAGCAAAAGTTGAAAAAAATATTCAAGATTGTTAGAAATAAAAAAATAGTTTTAATGCAAGGTAAATTAAAACCTGAGGAAGAAGCAAGATTAATTGAAGAAACCATGGGTCAAGTAACTAGGGATTTCCCAGGTATTTCTTTTTGTACAATTTTACCCGGTCAAACAGGAAAAAAATCTAAAGACAAAGATGCGGAAGAAGAAAAGATATCTGTTGTAGGCAATGTTAGGAATGCCCTTTACAACGTATTTATGAAAAATCGTGACGCGCTAACTATTATTGGCCCAGCCAATATTGTTAGGGAAATTAGAAAGAATCCAAATCAAATAGATTTGTTCATTAAATAAAATGCCACACCAATGTGTTAGATGCGGAGTAATTTACAATGATGGTTCTGTAGAAGTTTTGAAAGGCTGCCCTTGTGGAGGTAGATTTTTCTTTTTTATGAGCAAACAAGCTGTTGATAAAGTTAAAGTTATTTCTGAAGGTTTGACTAAAGAAGATAGATTAAACATAGAAAAGGATATTAAAGATATTATAGAAGTAGATGATGATGATGCACCCGTTTATTTAGATATAGAAAGTATTAGAATTTTAAAACCTGGCAAATATGAATTAGATTTGGTTGAATTGTTCAAAGGCAACCCATTAGTTTATAAATATGGAAGTGGAAGATATATTATAGATTTGGCATCAACTTTCAAATCTGCAAAAGAGGAAAAAGAAGAGAAAAAATGATTAGGCCAGTTGTAAAAAAAGATATTCTAACTGTGTTGAAAAAGAGTCTTATTGCTATTAAGAATAATGATTTGGTTAAGTTAAGAGATCAGAGTTTCCATACAGTTCATAATTCTTCTATATATCAAGATGAATATTCTATTTCTGTTTCTGTTGTTATTTACTCATTGTATAAAGTTTTAGAAAAAGAAAAAGAGTATTTTAATATGAATGGTTTCAAGTCTTTGCTTTCTTTAGAATTAAAAAAATCTATTCACTATTTAGAAAGAGAGGATATGAAACTGTATAGTGCTTCTTTGAAAAAAATTATTTCTAGTTTGACTAAATTGGACAAAAATGTTAATCATTATATTAGTGATGTGATGGAATCTACTAAAGTCAAAAAAGCTTCTAATATACATAGCCATGGTTTGTCTGTTGGAAAAGCTGCAGAGTTATTAGGGCTAACTAAATGGGAATTAATGCCTTATTTTGGCCAAACAAGAACTTACGATAATAAATATAATATGTCCAAGAAAGTTGAAGAAAGAATATTGTTTGCAAGGAGAGTTTTTGGAGTTAAATGACTGGCACAATAATAATTGATAGTGGAACTATAATAAGTATGGTTACTAATAGTTTGTTCTGGAATTTTAAATATCTAAGCAAGCAGTATAAAGGAGAGTTTTTGATTCCACAATCGGTTTATGATGAAATAATAACTTATCCATTGTCTACTAGAAGATTTAAATTAGAGGCAGTTATGGTTAATGACTATATTCTTGAAGGTTATATTAAAGTTGAAAATCCACCAGAGTTAGCAAATTTGTCTAGTGAATTAATGGAACTAGCTAATAATATATATATTGTAGATAAAGAACCACTAAAAATTTTACACAAAGCAGAAGTTGATGTTTTAGCTTTAGCGGTCCATTTGAAGTCTGATGCTATACTTGTTGATGAAAGATCATTAAGATTGTTGCTTGAAGACCCGAACAGATTATTAAAATTATTAGGAGATAAATTACATACTAAGGTCCAAATGAATAAAGGAAAGTTAGACTTATTCCAAGAGTTAACAAAAGATATACGTGTTTTGAGATCTACAGAATTAATTACTATTTCATTTGAACTTGGTTTTTTAGATAGGTATATAACTTCTAAAAATATTGTTCATAAAAAGTATAAGAAGTCACTGCTTGAAGGAGCACTTTGGGCATTGAAATTAAAGGGCTGTTCTATATCAGAAGAAGAGATAAAGGAAATAATCAAATTTGAGGGTTTTGAGGCTTAAAACGCTTGTATTCTTGAGTTTTATCGAGTTCCAAAAGGTTTATAAACGTTTCACAACTACTGGTGTGTAACATATTTGTTAAACTTATGGAGGGTTAAAGAATGAATACGAACATTAAGATTTTGACAACTTTGATGTTACTAGTGATTACAATGTTTGCAAGTGCTTCAACTGTTAAAGCAGATGGAGAAAACTTTGCAATTACAAAAGTAACTATTGAAGATGTTGAATTCGAATTTAAAGAAAACGTAGACACGCAAGAAGTTTATGCACCTGTGTACCTTGGTGAAAAATTAGATATCAAGGTTAAATGGGCAGGTATAGACGGCTTTAGTGACATAACTGATGCAGAAATATCAATTGATGGATCCGCATTAGAAGATGATGTGACTTCAAAAGAATTTGAAATCTACAATCATTGGTCTGATAGTACTGAAACTATGGAAATTCAAATAGACAATGATGAAGATTTACTTGAAGAAAATGCAACACACAATCTAAAAATCACTTTAGAATTAGACAACGGTGAACAAAAATCTGTTAACATAGAGTTAATTGTTACAAGAGCAAGAAACGACGTACAAATCTATGATGTTAACTTCAGAAGAGGCTTACAAACTGAAGCAGGTAAATTATTAACTGCTAGTGTTGGTGTAGCTAATGAAGGTAATAAAGATGAAGAAGATATCTATGTTATCATGTCAATCCCTGAACTTGGATTAATGGTAAGATCTGATAGATTCGACTTGTACACTGAATCTAATGTTGACGATGACGAATATCAAAAGTTACACAAAGAAATGTCTTTAGAAATACCATCTAACACTAAATCTGGTGTATATGATTTACACTTTGAAGTAGTTTACGATGATGGTGACGAAAAAGATGAACAAGTGTACTCTTTGATAGTTGGTGCAGGTAGCTCATATGATTCAGAAATCACTATGGACACAACATCTCAAACAGTTGAAGCTGGAAAAGCTATAGTATACAAGTTAATGTTTGAGAACAAAAACGTTAATTATGACGTTGTAGTTAGTGGACTAGATTTTGGAACATATGAAGTCAGAAAAGAAGCAGATGTAGCTTACTTATTTGTTTCCGCTAAAGAAGATACTAAAGAAGGAAGTTATGACTTCGAAGTATCCGTTCAAGATGGTAACGAAGAATTGAAAAAATTCGATGTAACTACAAAAGTTGTAAAAGCTGGCTCAAGCGATGTCAACTACAGTGATGTAAGACAAGGCCTTGAAATTGGTTTCGCTGTTTTATTGATAATCTTAGTTATTTTAGGTATCATATTGGTAGCTAAAAGATTAGGAAAAGGCAATGAAATGGAAGAACCAGCAGTTGATGAGGACCAAACTTACTACTAAGAATACCCCTTTTTCTTTTTTTCTTTTTTTATAATATGACAGAATATTTTAAAACTGACTTACATTTACACTTTCCTAGGAGAGATGAGTATAAACTTTTAGAAGTTGCAATTGCTAATGGAATAAATTTACTTAATATTAATGATTACGGTACTACAAAACGTTTTGATGCTATTTCTAATAATATAAATTATATAGGAGATAGATTTTTGCCTTCAAAAGAATGGGGTTTAGAAATTTTATCTCCAGTTCTTTTAAGAGTTCATAATAGAAGTGGATATGTCTATTTGGTAAAAGGAGAAGAAGTGAAAACTAAACAAGGTCACTTTGTTGCTGTAGGAATTAAAAATTCTATTCCAAATGGTAAAGATATAATTGCTGTTTTGAATGATGTTCATTCACAAGGAGGATTCGGTATATTCGCACATCCATTATCTATCTTATATCGGGGTTGTGGCGAAAAAGTAGTGAAAGAAATATGTATAAGATATAGTAAAGTTCCATTAACTTTGGAACAAAATGCTCAAATTCCTGAAAGCTTAGGTTTTAATCAAGATGCTTTAAAATTAGCAAACGAACTTAATATAGCTTGTTTTGGAAACTCAGATATCCATGGAAGATATTTGAAAGAATATAAAAAAGTCGGTACAAAATTACATAGTGTGATTCCAAAAGAATTAATAGATGAGTCGAGAATTGTTGAAAGTTTAGAAAATGTTATACTTAACTCCCCTGAGAAAATAGTTGTTGAAGGTGAACTAAACAGTTTATTAGAAACTTTTTCTTGGATGGCCCATTCATTTATTCGAAATAGAGGGTTAACTATGCTTGATGCTTTTGGCATAACTAAATATTCAGGTGAGCGAAAGTAATTTCTTTTTTTCTTGTTATAATATATGTTGCGTTATAATGCTTTTATTATAATAAATATTTATATACACTCTGGAATTCTCCTTTAAGTGATAAAAAGGGGGTTTCGACCATGAGTGATAAAAAAATATTGTATGCAATCTTAATAATATTAATTATGCCTATTGTTTTTGGGGCTAAAAGTTTTACGTTTTATTCTGGAGCAGGGATAGATGATGTGTGTCCTAGATCTACAGGATTATTTAATGATGTGGTAAAAAATACAGGTGATGAACCTATAGAGTTAACAGTTTCGAATTCTGGAACTGCTTCTGTTTTTTCTACAACTGTGCCAACAGGTTTTGTTTTAATGCCTGGGCAAATAAAAAATATTTATACTTATGTAACTCCAATGTCTAGTGTTGATGTAGGTAGTTATTCTTTGAGTTTAGATGCTAATGGAAATGGATTAAGTAATAGTATAGCTCATAATTTCAATGTAAAAGACTGTTATGCTTATACTTTCAAAGCAATTGATAGTTTGAAAAATGTTTGCCCTTGTGGTGAAGAAAAATATGCATTTGAAATAAAAAATAATGGCGAATACACAGAAAGTTATGCTTTAAGTGTTGAAGGAAACTATAAAGATAATATAGTTTTGAGTCAGAACACACTAACTTTGAATCAAGGTGAATCTAAAACAATTTATGCTTATGTAAAAGCAGGTTGTAATGACCAAGGTGATTTTGAGTTTACAGTTAAAGTTAATCCTTCTAGTGGTAAATTGATTGCAGCTAGCACTGTAAAACTAACTATTGATGCTTGTTATAATTTTGATATTAATACTGAAAAAGACTTGGTAAATATGTGTGAACATAGCCAAGAAACTTTGAAAATAGATGTAAAGAATGCTGGTACTTCTGCTAATGTTTATAATTTAGATGTTGAAGGTCCTGTATGGGCAAACTTAGAAAATAATAAATTAGAAATTGCTGCGGGTCAAACCAAAAGTGTTAATTTAGATTTAGTTCCGGATTATGGAATTGAAGGTAATTTTGAAATTAAGTTTAATGCAATTCCAACAAAAGGAGAATTAAAAGCACAGAATACATTTAATGTTAATGTTAAGAAATGTTATGATGTTTCTGTTGAATTGGAAAAAGATGCAGATAAAATATGTAATGCATTAGAAAATGAATATAATGTTTTAATTAGAAATGCCGGGGAAAAAGAGAGTGAATATTTTGTTAGTTTAACTGGTCCTGACTGGGCTAAACTAGATAAAACTTCGGTTAATTTAGCTGCTGGTGAAGAAACTAGTTTGAAATTAACAGTAAGCCCACCATATGACAATAGTGAATCAAGTAGTACTATTGAAATAAAAGTAAACGCAAAAGATAGTGATAAAATATCAAGTTCAGATAGTATTCAAATTGAAACTGTTTCACAAAAAGAATGTTATAACGCTTTATTGGGAATAAAAGATAAATCCTTAAGTGTTTATTATGATTCGAGTGCAACTGTGCCAATTGTTGTTGAAAATAAAGGTGCAAACGCTGCTTCTTACAGTTTAGGTGTAAGTGGAACTGCTGCAAACTTTGTTTATCTAAATCCTTCAGTTGTAGAAATACAAGCTGGAGAATCTGAAATAGTATATTTATATGTAGCACCTTCAAGTAAAGTTCAAAATGGTGATTATTCTGCTGTGTTATCTGTGAGATTGGAAGATTCTACAATATTATCTTCTGAAACAGTTAATATCAAAGTAACAGATAATCCTGAAGACTCAAATGTAGAAGAAGTAGTTGAAAGCCCAAGTGATAAACCTTCATTTTTCTCAAAGATAGCTAGTTTCTTTAAAAATCTTTTTGAACCTAAAGAAAAAGTTGTTGTAGAGGAAGATTTAGTCGAAAATTTAACTGAAGAAATCAATCAAACTACTGAAGAAGTAGTTGAGAATCAAACTGTTGAATCAGAAGAAGTTTTTAAAGGGACTTTGCTAGGTGTGGGGGAAAATATTAAATTTAATTTAAACGATGAAGAGCATATGATACAAGTTAAAGCTAAAGATCCTAATAGAGTTGTTTTAGAAATATCTTCTGACCCAGTTTTGGTTAAATTAGAAACTGGAGATGTTAAGACTGTGGACATTAATGGCGATGGTCTTGATGACTTGGAAGTTACGTTTAATGGATTTGTAGGAGATAAAGCAGATGTATCTTACAAAGTAATTGATAGTGGTGAAGTTGTTGAAGAAGTAACTGAAGATGAAACTAAATCCAATTTCTTTAGTGGCTTTGTTGGAGGATTAACAACTGTTTTTAATGGACTGGTTGCAGGTATAATTCAGTATAAATTCCATTTGTTAGGGGTACTTGTAATAGTTGTTATCATATGGATATTAGCAAAGACAAACCTTTGGAAAAAAATTACTAAATTCTTTGAAGAAGAGGAAATAAAAGAAGAAAAAGTAATTCCTGAACAGAAAGAAGTTTCTAAAAAAGAAGAAGTTGATGAAATAGTTATTGAAGAAGATGAAGTGTTAGATTTTAAAGAGGATAAACATAAAAAGGAAATCCATAAACACGAACCTGTTCACGCAAAGAAAGAGCATAAGGTTGAAGAAAAGCACAAGAAAGTAGTGCATAAAAAAGAAGATAAACCTAAGGCTCCTAAGAAAGAAGATGATGAAGTCGTTATCGAATTCGATGACGACGAATAATTTTTTTATTTTAAATTATTATATATACTTTTGAAATGATTATACATTCTTTCAACCATTATTTTTCCGGCTGTTGCTTCTTGAACTGAAAGATTTACTTCAGGTGTGTTTTCTGAAATTATACTTTCTAAGTGTTTTCCGACTCTACTCCAGCTTGATCCAAGAGCAATAGCATCTTTTTGTTCTGGAGTGAGATCTAACCTAGAATAGATTGGGTGATGATAATTTGTTCTTAATGAGAATTTTCTGGTTGGTCTACTAGCTAAATACAACCAGTTATTATATTGTTCTACCAATTCATCAAATTTATCCATACATTATTTAAATAGTTTTAAAATATAAATTTTTTGTTATTGGTAATTATACTATTTTTAGAACTATAATCTCAAACTAGTTACTTTAGAAACGCCTTCTTGCATTGATACACCGTAGATTTGGTCTGCTTCTGAGATAATTGCATCATTGTGACTAATTACGATATATTGTGCCCTTGAAGAATATTGTGCAAATAATTTACCAAGTTTTTCTGAATTATGTTTATCTAATGCTGCGTCTACTTCGTCTAAAATATAGAATGATGCAGGATTGTATTCTTGGATTGAAAATATGAATGCTAAAGCTGCAAGTGTTTTTTCACCACCAGATAAACTTCTAATGTCTAAATATTTTTTAGATGCGATTCTAACTGTGATATCTAATCCAGCAGCTAAAGGATCTTCTTCATTTTCTAACATTAATGATGCTTCACCTTTTGCAGATAGTTGTGAGAAAATTTCTTTAAATCTATTATTTAAGCTATCATATGTTTTCATAAACACTCTAGTTTTATCTTTTTCAACTTCAGTAATCATATCTAAAACATCCAATTTTTCTTCTTTCAATTTGGTTGTTTTTTCTACTAACTGAACATGTTCTTCTGCAAGCTTATCATAAATTTCTAATGCTTTCATATTAACATTACCTAATTTAATCATTAGAACTTCGTATTCTTTTATTTCTTCTTTTAATTTGTCAATATTAATGTTTTTTCTTATTTGTCCGTCTTTAAACTCTTCAAATTCTTTTTCTAAACCTGCAATTGTTCCAACACAACCGGCTTTTTCAATGGAAATATTATTTATTTTATTTTCAACTAATCTTATTCTATCCATATTTTCAGAAATAGCTTTACCGTTTTTTTCTATTGAATCAGTTAAACTATTTCTTCTAGCAAATAGTTCTTTTTGTTTTGCGAAGAAATCTTTTTCTTTTTGTTCGTTATTTTTTAAACTGACAGATTTTAATTTCATAACGTTGTTTAATTCATCGAATTCTTTTGTAAAATCAGACTTTTCTTTATCTATTTCGTTGAATGATTTGTATAATGTTTGATTTTCATTACTTAAATAATTAATTTTTGCTTCTATTGATCCTAAAGATGAATTTAATTGAATTATCTTAGCAGTGATTTCTGTTTTTTCTACTTGTAAGAATTTTGGAGCTTGTAACTCATACATTTCTTTTTCAATTCTATGAATTTCTTCTTCTATATCTTGGTGTTTAAATCCTATCTTAGTTCCTGCTCTGTAACCTCCAACCATTGCACCATTTTTTTCTATTAAATCTCCTTCTAAAGAAACCATTCTTACACTGCCAATACCTAATCTTCTTGCAGTTGTGATATCATTAACAATTAAAGTATTACCAAAAACATGTTTGAATGCGTTTGTGTATTTAGAATTATATTTTATTAAATCAATTGCAAAACCATGAACTCCTTCTTTTCTTGAAATTGCTTTTAAATCTGGAGTTATGTCTTTAAATTGGATTCTGTTTAATGGTAAGAATGTTACAACTCCTTCTCGTTTTTCTTTTAATTTTTTGATACATTCTTCTGCTACAATATCATCTTTTGTAACAACGCTTCTCATTTTTTGACCAGCTGTAACTTCTAGTGCTAAAGAATATTTTGGATTTACTGAACCTAAATCGGATATTGTACCATAAACTCCTGGAATAGTTGAAACTAATTCTACAGAAGAGTCTGTATGACCTTCCACACTAGATTTTGCTTTTAACGAAGATAATTCATTTATTTTTTCTTTTAATTCATCTAAGCTAGGTGTTCGGTTAAGATTAGTTTCTTTTTTTGTTAAATCTTTAATATCTATTTCTGCTTGTTTTTTTTCTTTCATTAATGCATCTATTTTTTTATTGTTATCATCTATTGTTACTTTAAATTGCAATTTTCTATCTTCTATTTTCTTAATTTCATTTTTTAGAACATCAATTCTTGATTGAGCTTTGACTACATCAGTTTTAATATTAGTTATTGAATCTCTAATAGTTACTTGATCTAATTCCCCTCGTTTTTCTAAATCAGTATTAATATCTTGTAATTCTGCTTTGTCTTTTTCTAATATTTTTGTAACATCATCGATTCTATCTTTTAGTATGTTGTATTCTTTTCTTTGTGTTTCTATTGCATCTTCTATAACTTTTAATCTATTTTTTCTTTCTTCTAATTGTAAAAAAACAAAAGTTGCTTTGTTGTTTTTTATATTCTCTTTTAATTCCATATATTTTTTGGCTTGGTCTCTATCTTTTTTTAATTCATTAAGACTTGCTTCTCTTTCAGTTAAAATAATATTAGCTTCTGTTAATTTTTCTTCTACTTTTCCTAATTCTGAAAGTGCTTTTTGTTTTTTATCTTCAAAAATAGAAATGCCTGCAATTTCTTCAATTAATAATCTTCTATCTATTGGTTTCATATCCATAAAATGAACTATATCTCCCTGTAAGATTATGTTATGTCCATCTGGGTCTATTTTTGCTGTGCTAAGAATATCAACAATTTGTTGTCTAGTCATTTTTTTATCGTTTAGTCTATAATCAGACTGACCATCTTGTTTTACTATTCTCGAAACTTTAATTTCTTTTTCTTCTAAAGGAAATTCTTTTGTAGAATTATCAAAAAATATACTTACTTCTGCATGTTTTGCTGGACCGCTTTTTTTACCACCATTATAAATTAAATTTGCGGACTTTTCTGCACGCATAGATTTAGCTGAAGTTTTACCAAGAACAAAGCATAAAGCATCCATAATATTGGATTTACCTGAACCGTTTGGACCTAAAACACAATTAAATGTTTTTCCAAATTCAAGGTCTGTTTTTTTTGCAAAAGACTTAAAACCAGACATACTAAGCTTTGTTACAATTGTCATTACAGCTATTACCTCTTTATGTTTATTTAAATAATTTTTGTAATCTTTTGATGTTTTTAAAGGTTTTTAGTAGAATATATTTCAAGAATATAAAAATTTATAAATCTCTTGGCGTTTATTAGGTCGCTAATGAAAATTGAAGAAGGTTTTACATACGATGATGTGCTTTTAGTACCTAGAAGAAATAGTGTTGCTTCTAGAAGTTTTGTTAATACATCTAGCTATATTACTAAACATATAAAACTGAACATACCCATGGTATCCCAAAATATGGCTACTGTAACTGAGTCAGAAATGGCTATAGCTATGGCAAGTAATGGTGGAATGGGGTTTATTCATAGATTTATGCCTATTGAAGAGCAGGCTGCCGAAGTTAGAAGAGTTAAACGTTCGGTTGGAATGGTAATTGAGGAACCTGTGACTTGTTCTGAGGATATTCTTTTGGGTGAAGCAATAGAAAGTATGCAATTGAATAATATAACTAGTTTATTAGTGGTAGATAAGGGAAAGAAAAT
>PNOQ01000032.1 GCA_013824915.1 Nanoarchaeum sp.
CTAGAGATTCTTCCATTTGAACTGAGATATAATTTCTATACTTTTTTGGATTTTTCTTTTCTAACTCTTTACATTGAGCTATACTCTTCTTTGAAAGGAACTTTAATGCTTTGTATAATGCTTTATCTGGTTGATTCATTTCCCATCACACCACTCACAACTTTTTTTAGGACATTCTGAATTTAACAACTTTAATACCTTTTTGAAGAGTTCTTCAGCATTTTTAACGTTTATCTTTCTTGGGTAAAGATTACGAAAGATAATTTCCTGTGAGATTACTTGTTTTGAAATGCAAAACAACAAATAATAGTTACATTTCTTTTGATAACAGTTTGTCCAAAACTAGTTATTGCATAACACCATGATAGAATAATGTTTTAATCGGAACAGTTATTCCTAAATCTTTTAAGTATTGTTCGGCACGCCTTAATTGTTCTCTTGCTTCATTTTCACCATGCGCATTATTTTTATATTCAATTATATAAAGAGTTTTTCCATCAAAGACTAATCCATCTGGCACAGCAATTAATCTTTTTTTCCCACTATATAACTCGACTTCTTGAGCAACTACAAGAATACCTTTAATGTCTTCAAATATTCCATGATGGAGTAAATGTTCAAGATTTTTTTCATGACTTCTGTTTTCTCTTCCCACTGTAATCCCCAAAAAAGTATAATTGAAAATTTGGCCTGCCTTTTATGCTTTTCCTTTTTTCAAAACATTTAAAAAGGTTGAAATAAAGTTATTTTTTATATTTAATAAAACTTTAAGGGGGTGAAATTTTAATGGCAAAGAACAACAAAATCGGTAGCTGGGCATTCTTAATTGGTGTCGTTTTGGCTATAGTGTTTGCATTTGTTAATACAAGTTCTGTCGCATGGATTTTAGTATTGTTAGGTCTATTGATAGGATTCTTCAATATTGATCCAAAAGAAATACAAACTTTCTTATTTGCAGGAACAGTATTAGTAATTGTTGGTGCATTTGCAGGCCAAACATTATCTGAAATAATGTATTTACAAGATATCTTCAGTAATTTGGTAGCATTATTCGGACCAGCAACAATTGTAGTGGCTATAAAGTCATTATTTAATTTAGCAAAGAACTAAACACCTTCTTTCTTTTTTTTATTTTAGAAAGTCTTTTAATTTGTTTTTCATTCTTATTATCATGTTAAATTTTGAAAATAATATTATTACGCTGGTTTATGGAAATTCCGCTACGGGAAAGACTACTTTGTGTTTACAAACTGCTTTAAAGTTTGGGAGACTGGGAAAAGTGTTATTTATAGATACGGAAAACAGTTTTTCTTTAGATCGATTAAAACAAATGGATAGTAATTGTGATAGATATTTAGAAAACATAGTTGTGATTAAAGTTAAAGACTTTGAAGAACAACATAATGTTTTTAAGAATATTAAACAAATAATAAAAGAGGGTAAAATAAAAATTATAATAATAGACACAATAGGTATGCATTACAGACTTGCCCTGCAAGAAGAGAATTATATAGATATTAATGATAAGTTATTGTATCAGTTGAAAATTTTAAAACATTTAACAGATGAATACAACATCCCAGTATTACTAACAAACCAAGTCTACACAAATATGCAAGGAAAAAATATAGGTGTCGGAGGTAATATGATAGCAAGATTCGGAAAGAGATTAATAGAATTAAAAAAGAATCCAAGGAAAGCTGTTTTTATAAAACCAGAAGAAAAAATTATTAATTTTGAACTAGTTAACGAAGGATTAAGAATTGTTTGAATTTGCCCAATTCTTTTTAGACGGGCAATCGGGATTTAAACACAATTTCCAAGGACGTTTTCCTTTTCGTATGATTAAAACTTGAGCAAATCCATCATGTTTACAAACTTCAGCCGGTTTTATTAAACCTTGTTGAGGTAAACTATAGGTTGTTTTGCAAGTAGGATATTGATCACATGCAGCAAATCTCTTTTTGTTTATTTTTGAGTATAATACTTTCATTTTACCTTTCTTACAAACTACGCAATCACCAAGTTCATTCATTTTATCTTCTGTTTCTTTTGTTGCAGTAGCTAGTTCTTGACCAATTAATTTTTCATTTGATTTGAATTTTTTTAATATTACTTTTAGAACTTTTTCTGCATGAGCAATTATTTCTTCTTTTGTTTTCTTGCCTTTTTCTACTTGTTCCATTTCTTTTTCAAATGTACTAGTTAATTTTTCATCTAAAACTTCTGGTGAATATTTATCTAAAGTATCTACAATTCTTATTCCTAATTCAGTAGCTTCTATTGGTTGATTTTTTACATAGGCTCGATCATATAAAGTTTCAACAATTAATGCTCTTGTAGATTTTGTTCCTAATTTGAGAGATTCTAATTTTTTAATAAGTGAAGCTTGGGAATATCTTTTTGGAGGTTGTGTTTGTTTTTGTTCATCATAGATTTTTTTTACTTTTATTTCATCTCCTTCTTTCATAGGAGGTATTTCTTCTTCTTTGAAATCTGCATATTTACCATATAATATATGCCATCCTGGTTCTATTGTGATAATACCCGAAATTGTAAATATCTCTTGGTTTACATCTATGCTAGCAGTAGTGCTTTGTCTTTTTGCAGGTTCACCAAAAACGGCAAAGAATCTTCTTACTATTAAATCATAAAGTTTTAATTTATTTCCTGTTATTGTTTCTTCTTCTCCAGTTGGATAAATTGCTGGATGTGCAGGATCTTCTTTCTTACCTTCATTAGGTTTTAAAGACTTTTTAGCTAATAATTCTTGACATTCCTTAGTATAATCTTTTAATTTTGATAATTTTTTTAATATTTTTTGATAGCCTATTGAAGTTGGTAATTTTTGAGAGCTTGTTCTCGGGTAAGATATTAAACCAGAAATATACAAATCTTGAGCTAATTGTGATGTTTCTTTTGGAGATATTCTTAATTGTTTGAATGCTTCAACTTGCAATGTTGTTAAGTCGAATGGTGTTGGTGGGCTTTGATTAATTATTGATTTTTCTATTTTCTTTACTTGGGCTTTTTGATCTTTTGTTTTTTCTAGTATCTTTTTTACTTTTGAATAATCACTAAATTTATCTGCTTCATGTTTTGCTAATATTTTTTCTTTTTTTAATAAGCCATCTAAATATATTTCCCAATAATCTTCAGGAACAAATTTTTGTATTTCTTTTTCTCTTTGAACTATTAATTTTAAGGTTGGACTTTGAACTCTTCCAGAAGATAATACTTTAAATCTACCCGAACTTGTTTTTATTGAAGTTGACAAAGCATTTGTTAAGTTAATACCATAAAACCAATCTAAATAATGTCTTGTTTCACCTGCATAGATCATTGGAAATTCTAAATGTGGAAGAGAATGTTCATAAGAATCAATTAATTCTTCTTTAGTAAGAGTTGAGAATTTCATACGCCTTGCATCTTTTTTTCCAAGTGCTTTCGTAACAATATTATAACCTATAACTGAACCTTCAATATCAAAATCTGTAGCAATTATTATTTTACTTGCTTCTTTTCCTAGTTGTTTTATTAAAGTTAGGTAAGCTTTTGTGTAATTTGCAGATTTATCTATTTCATATTTAGGTTTCCATTCTATATCGAAAAGAGGATATGTACCCCATTTAGATTTAACTTTTTCAGCAAGCCCATATAAATGACCGACTGCACAGCTTACATATATTTTATTACCTTTGTGAGTAATCTCGTAATAATTTACTTTGTTTTTTGTATGTACTATTGTTTCGCCATCAGATAGAGCAGTAGCTATTTTTTGTGCTGCTTGCGGTTTTTCTGTAACAATTAATTCTACCATACGGCTTATGTGCTTAAAAGAAGATTATATAAATGTTTCGCGAAATAATTATGATTTAGAAAATCTTTTTTTCTTTTCAAATTCTTCTGCACATTGTTCTGAACAAAATTTATAGGATTCGCCCTTGTATTCTTTTTCTATAAATTCTCTATTTAACAATTTATGACATTTATCACAATAAACAGGATTCCCTTCTCCTTCATAACCTTTCATGAATCCTTCTTCGCCTTCATCAAAAGTTTCTTCTTCATAATCTTGTTCTTCTTCGTCATCTTCTTTATCTGCAACGAACTGTTCTTCGTAGAATTCTTCTTTCATTCTTTAAATCCGCCTATTTTCTTTTTATTGTGAAGATATGGAATTAATGGCTTTGGTATGGTTATAGTAGAATCTTTATTCTGGAAATTTTCTAATATTGCCACCATTGCCCTAGAAGTTGCAACCATAGTGTTATTTAACATATGAACATATTTTTTTTCACCATCTTTATCAGTGTATTTTATATTCAACTTTATTGCTTGATAATCAGTAGTATTACCAGCAGATGTAACTTCTTTATATTTTTGTTCTCTAGGGAACCATGCTTCTATATCATACTGTTTCGACATCTTTGGTCCTAAATCTCCTGAACAAATAGATATTACTCTAAATGGAATTTTTAAACTTTTGAAGAATGATTCGGTTATACCTTCCATTTCTTCTAAGTATTTGTATGAGTCTTCCGGAGCGCATATTATGACTTGTTCAACTTTGTTGAATTGATGCATTCTAAACACACCTTTTGAATCAACACCGTGACCGCCGATTTCTTTTCTAAAACAAGGAGTTACTGTACATATTTTTATTGGTAAATCTTTTTTATTGAATGTGCAATTTTTATATAAAGATACTAAAGGATGTTCACCAGTCCCGATTAAATAAAGATCTTCGCCTTCAACTTTATAAATTACGTCTCTAAAATCATCGAAATTGACTGCGCCTTGAATTGTTTTTTTATTTAATAATAAAGGAGTACCAACCAATTTAAATCCACGATCAATTAAATAATCTACACCATATCTTTGTAAACTTAAATCTAATTCTGCCATATCACCTATAAGATAATTAAATCCTTGGCCCGCATTGTCTCTGCCTGCATCAAAATTAGCAAGATTAGATTTTTCTAATAAATCTACATGATTTCTTAATTCAAATGCATGCTTTTTGGGATTAGGTAGGAAAAATTTTAATGGTTTATTATCTTCGGCAGTTTTACCGTAAGGAACTGATTCGTGAAGCATGTTAGGAAGTCGCATTAATAGAGAATCTATATTCTGTTTTAACTCTTCCATTTCACTTTCTATCTGTTCTATTTTTTTAGGAATATCTTTTGCTTCTTTTATTATGTTATCTATCTTCTTGTTACTTTCTTTTGCTTTTCTTATTTCTTCTGTAAGTATATTTCTTTGATTCCTTAAACGATCTGCTTTTTGTTTTAATTCACGCCATCTTTTATCAGAAGAAACAATAGTGTCAACCCAAACTTCTTTATCTTCTTGATTCTTTTTTCTAAGATTCTCCTTGACAATATCTGGATTTTCCCGGATAATATTGATGTTAAACATAGTTTTCATAAAAAAAATAGTTATATAAATGTTTTGATACTACCTATTTGAGCATTAAAAGTAAATATGCAGTTAAAAACATATATTATACTATATAAAGGTTTAAATATAGATGTTGCAAAACAAACTAAGGTGGGGATAAATGGTAAAAAAAGATATTTTTGAAGTGTTTTTTAGAAGAAAACCGTCGATGATTTTGGTTGCATTGAGAAACAATGCAAAAGCGAAATATGGTTCAGTATTAGCAAAAGAAGTGGATTGTACTTATTCACATGCCGTAAAAATATTACAGGAAATGGAAAAAAACAGTTTAGTAAAATTTGAAAAAAGAGGCAGAATAAAGACAATTAGATTAACTGAGTCTGGAGAGAAAGTTGCAGACCATATAGAACAAATTAAAGACTTATTATGACTTTTTCAAAAAGCTTCCCAAGGACAGATAAGAAAACAACTTATCCTATATGGGAAGAAATTGTTTTAAACAATAAAGAAGAGAAAGATGTTGAAGATTTGGCTAGAAAAGAGACTATCTTACAAATGAAAAGATGTATTGATCAGGCCAAACAGATTATGAATGAAACTAATTTAAAACATTATCAAAGTGATTTAATACATATTGCTATTTCTTTATTTGAAAAACAAGCATCTCATTCTGTTTATTGGAAAGAACAAGCTTGTAAAGATAAGTTTGATGAGAAGTTTAATTGAAAATGAATGGGCCCGACGGGATTTGAACCCGCGACCCCTTGGTCACTCCTTTTGGCTAGATTAAGAGCTTCACTCTATATTTTAATAGTCAAGTGCTCTAACCAAGCTGAGCTACGGACCCATATAGATTAAGATAAAAGAATTATTTAAAAAGTTTTGTATTTATATCGAGCTTGAGAATGCTATCCAGATATAACCTATGTAGACTAAAAAGACAAAGTACAACCCATTAACGACCCACAAGATCACATTTCTAAATGGTAAAAATGCGTAAAGTAGTACTATTATTAATGAGGCGATTAGCCCTATCATTATAGCTGAAGTCAAAGCATCTTGTGCATAACTAAACGCAAATTCTTTCATATCAGAACAATCTAATTCTAAACATTTGCCTTTTATGTCTTCTCCACCTTGAGAAATAGTATAATCAGATAATCCCAAAACATAATTGAAAACTAAGATTGTTCCAGTTATTATTACTGCAGCGATTATGAATGCTACAAAGAACCAAATTATTTTCTTTACATTTATAGGCTTTTTTTCTTTCATTGGCTTAGGTTGAATATTTTGTTGTACAGGTTTTTCTATTTGTTTTATTTGTTGTGCTGGTCCGACCATCCTAAAACCTTGTTCTAATAAATCTTCCGGCCAACCTTTTGAACGTAATGCATTTTTGATTTCAAAATCAATTAATTTTTTTGATCTAGAACTAAGAATGAAATTTTTTAATACAGCTAATTGATCTTGTCTAGATGGAGTATGTTCTTGATGTGGCTGTACTTGCACAGGTTTTTCTATTTGTTTTACTGGTTGTTGTACAGGTTTTTCCACTATAGTTTTTGCTGGTTGTTGCTTGGAGTTCATAGATTTAAATGCTTCATTCACTTCATCTTTTGACCAACCATTCTGAATAAGAATTTTTTGTAATTCGTCCTTTTTATAACCTTTTTGAAGATGACGTTTAATGTATTCTATTAATTTGGAATCAACCATATGTGTATTTTGAAAATATGGATTTATATACTTTACTAATGGAAAGATATATAAATTATGTTTCTTTTATCTAATAAAATGAAAATTGAATTATACAAAAAACCCCAAAATGTTACAATAATTCAGGGATTTCCTGGTTTTGGTCTTGTTGGCACGATAACTACAGAATATTTGATTGATCACCTCGGTGATGTAGAAAAAATAGGTTACATCTGGTTTAATGAAATGAATCCTTTAATAGCAATTCATGAAGGGAATGTTATCGATCCACTTGGAATTTTTTACTCGAAAAAATATAATCTCGTATTATTGCATGCAGTTACTAACGTAAATGGAGTAGAATGGAAATTAGCAGATGCGGTTAACCAAGTTTCTGATTTACTAAAAGCAAAAGAAGTTATTTGTATTGAAGGAGTTGGAGCAGCAAAAGAAGTAACTGGAAATGTTTATTATATATCTAAGAAAAATCCTAAAACTTGGATTGAAACAGAAGCAAAAAAGATGAATGAGGGTATTGTTATGGGTGTTACTGCAGCAGTTTTATTGAAATCAAAAGATGCACCATTATCATGTATATTCGCTGAAACTGCTAGTAAATTGCCAGATAGTAGGGCAGCCGCTAAAATAATAAAAGTTTTAGATAAATATCTAGATTTAGATGTAGATTATAAACCATTATTAGCTAAAGCTGAAAAGTTTGAAGGCAAGATAAAAGGTATGATGCAACAGGCTAAAGATGCCCAAATTAGTAAAGATAAGAAAGAAGTAGACTATATGGGTTAGTTTTATATATTTTCTTTTATTTCCTTTTATATGAGTTATAATGTAAGAAAGATCATATTGGAATATATTATTCTATTTGCAGCAATAGTATTCATATTATTTTTACTAAGAAGTGTTCAAAACATGTATATTGTAGGTGCAATTATCGCTTTGATGGTTGTTTTATATTTAATATATTTAAATCATAGAAAAACCAATTTTGACTTAGGGGGAGATGCATTAGTGAGATATACTCTATTATGCCATAGTTGTAATTGGGAATGGATGTCTAATGTTACCGATAAAGAACACTCTAAAAAATGCCCTAATTGCGGCGAGAATTCTAAGACAGAAGTTATAGGTATTAGAAAAGTTAGTCGATTGCCCAAACAAAACAATAAAGAACTAACCAGTTTTTTTGAATAAAAAAGTTAAAAAAAATAAAAATTAAAAATAAGAAATATGATTATTTCTTCTTCTTTTTCTTTTTGCCGCCTCTTGCCATCTTAGCTTCACAAACGTTACCCTTTCCATCTACATAGTAAAGGTAACCTGGCTTTCTCTTAACGACATTTTTTGCAATGATACTTCCCAAGTCTTTTCACCCCCTTTATATTTAATAAAATTATATTCTATTTTGAGTTTACTACTATATAAAGTTTATTGATTTTCCGACGAGAAGCATAATATTTAGATATTTTAATCTTTGATTGAATGTTTTAGTTATAAATCTTTTAAGCTATACTTATAATATTAAGCTCTTGAAAGTTTTTAGATATGATTAAAAGATTTATCTAAAAAATTTGTTAATTTGTCTTTGAAATAGTTTTCACGACGTAAATCTATTAAATTAACCGATATAATCAAGAACATTTTTTATTTTCTTTAATTGTTCATGTGAAACTTTAGTATATATTTGCGTAGTTGAAAGATCTGAATGACCTAATAACTCTTGGATTAACCTTATGTCTACACCATTTTCTAAATTATGAGTCGCAAAACTATGTCTTAATTTGTGTACACTAACTTTTTTATTGATCTTTGCTTTCTTAGCTGCAGTTTTAACTATATATTGCACATTACGAGTAGATATGTGTCCATTTTTTCCAGGGAATAGATAAATTTCGTTTTCAGCTAAAGTTTGGATGTATTTTTTTAGTTCTTCTATTAATGGTTTTGATAGAAAAATTGGTCTATCTTTATTCCCTTTTCCGGATCTTACCCAACCTTGGTTATCTTCTAGTTCTAAATCTGAAACTTTTAAGTTTACACACTCACTAACTCTAAGTCCAGTGGAATAAATCAAACGCATTATTAAAAGTGACTTTTTGGTTGATGCACAATCAAATAATCTCTTTATTTCTTCTTTTGTTAATACTATAGGGATAGATCTTGGTATCTTTTGGGTTTCTATCTTGCCTATATCCTTTTTTACTATTTCTTCAAAAAAGAACTTAAGAGATGATCTTTTAAGAGAAATTGAACGTGGCTTAAGTTTTTGGTTAGAAATTAACTCTCCGAAATATTCTCTTATATCTTCATTAGTTATATTATTTGGCTCTTTTTTTATATACCCTAAAAAGAGCTTGACATTACTTGTATATATTTCTAAAGTTCTTTTAGAAAAACCTCTAAGTTTAAGTTCGGTTTCTAGTTTTTTTATGTAATCTTCTATCTAAATCCCCTCTTTTATGAGAAAAATGGATAAACTTGTATATAAAACTTCGCATAATGTATATTAGGCGAATGTTGTTAAGTTTTTATTATCCTTGACTTAAAATATTTCTCTTGAAATGAAATTTGCCGTTTTATCTGAAAATTTGTTAAAGAAACTCCAATTGGCACTACTATTAGTTTATCATCATTATCATTAGTTCTATGGATAACTGCTATCACTTTTCCTTTATAGGTCTTAACTGGTTTTAATATTCCTAAAACATAAACATCAATTGGTTCACCATCACCAGAAACAGTATTTGGGACAAATCCATAATTAACAGGATAAGTTAAATCAAACTTAGGATGTTTGCTACCCATTGGCCTATCTATAACTACTTTTACGGTTTTGTTAAGAAAGTCTTTTGCTGATTTCATAATTTAATAATTTGTTTGTGTATATTAAAAACCTATCTTTTCATCCCTAATAGTTCCTATTTCTAGCTAATTAAACCTTTAAGCTATGCTTAAAACCTTTTAGCTTACTGAGGTAACTGAATATTGAACACTTCTATTAGTATAGCATATATAATTGCTAGTACTATTTGCCAAACTAGCCATATTAACACTACATTCCAGAAGTTTTCTTTAATCCAATTCCAATTTAAGATACCTTTTCTCTTTTTATTTTCTTTTGCCATTTTTATGAACAGACTCCCACCAATTACCCACTATCATTGGTATAAAACCAGAAATTAACCATAAAATATTATGAAACCATGCACCATAAATCATTATTATGAATCCTATAACATGTAAAATGAAATTCATTGGGTCTTCATAAGAGAACATTATAATACTAAACTTTTGAGGTTTAGGTTTAGATATTCTTCTTTTTTTCTTCATTAAATCAACACCACTTATTTAAAATTTTGATTTTTGAGTTTTTAAAGATTATGTTCTCACTTTTTTCTTTAGAATTATCTTCTTTCCTAAATATGGATTTTTTTCAGTAGATTTTATGTAAACGTGCTTTCCTTTTTTCTTCTTTTGAACAAAGCCTAATTCTTCTAGTTCTGTAGTATATTGAGAGATTGTAGATCTTATTGAATGGTATTCTTTGTCCGGGTACATTTCCTCTGCTAATGTTTTCAAAGTTACTAACTCTTTGTTTTCTTGAGCTAAAGCAGCCAGAATATAACATATTTTTTGAGATACTTCACCCATTGTTCCAAAAACATCTGTTTCTTGCTCTTCTACTTCAGAGTTTATTTGTATAGGACTATCTTCTACCATATTTGTTTTGTTAACCATAGATTCTAAGATTAAAATTCTTTCATGTAGTTTTTGGAGCCTTTCGTCATGATCTTTATGTTTTTTTTCATGAGTGTCATGTTTTTCGTAGAATAATTTATTATGCTTGTCCATAGCTGCAAAGTCTTGCTTAATATTATCAAAAGATTTCTTTAAACTATCTTGCATTACTTCTACAGTTTTTTTTAATTTATCATCCGTAGGTTCACTCTTTTTTTTAAAAAAATTAAACATAATATAATAATCTTAGATTACCCATATATAAATATTTTGTATTTGTTCACCGAACGTTCGTAGACGTCTATAGACAGTTCGGCGAACTGTCGGCGAACGGTACCGAACGGTCATTTTTTATGTTTTACCGTCGATAAATGAATTATATAGAAGAATAAATAAAATTATGTAAAAAATGAGTGATTAGCGAGTGATCAGTCATTTTTAATTTAATTATAGCATTAATTTCATTAAAAAAAATTGAAATATATGCATGGTATAACTAGAGAGATAGATAAATAAAAAAAGCGGAAAAAAAGAGCTAAAAATAAGCATTATTAGGCTAATTTTTGGAGATAGTGAGAGCAAAAAAGTTAAAATTATAGTCTAAAATAGGCTAAATATACCTATTTTTAGGAAAAGTGAGAGTAAAATTTGTTAAAATCCATCAAATTTGACATAAAAATGGTGTTTAAGGGGGTTATTTTCTTTGAAGTGAGAGTAAATTAAGGCCTAAATAGTCTTGTTTGCTCTGGATCTTGCCCATAAAAGAGACTAATTAGCTTCTCTTTTAGGTTTAAATCCTTAAAATCAGGCTTAATTGACAAAGTGAGGGTTCTATTGTTGATTTTTAGCTTGTTTAGAGGTAATCCTTTACGCATTATTGAGCTTACATACCCCCTAATACAACCAGAAGTGAGGGCTAATTTGTTAGCTAAATCATTATAAGTTATAGGCCTCCCAAAATCCTCTTCTAATTGATAAACAGTCAAAAAAATCAAGAATTCTTGATTAGTGAGGGAAGAAAAACGTTCTTCTAGGTCCTTTTTGAGTGATTGAATGCTTAGTGATTGAATGCTTAGTGATTGATCAGTGCTTAAGCGCTTAAGCACTCGATTTTCAGGCATTTCTAGTTTATCGACGTAGTTTTCTTTTATTTGACGTGAATAAGTGCTTAGATTATGTGATTGATCAGTGATTGATTGATTGATTGTTGAATGATTGATTGATTGGACCCCTTCATTTCCACTGGAAAACCCCTTGTTTTGTAGGTTTTGTGGCTTAAACTGGTCATTTTGACTAGAACTGGAGGGGTTGGCTTCTTTAGGGGCATTATTTTGAGAAATTAGTGTATTAATAGCCTTTTCTAAGGAATCTAACCTTAAATTTATAGAGTTTATGTCTTCCTTGACCTTACTAAATGCCTTTTTTAGAATTTCTTCATCCATTTTACCCTGATTGGATGTGAGTTATTGATTGTTTTTATACTTTTATGTGATTAATTGCTTAGTGATTGATTGATCAGTGATTGATTAGTTGTTTATATTGTGAGTAAACCGAAGGTTTTAAAGACCACTTTCTCCTCGCCAAAAATTCTCTTCCCTTCTGATTAGTTTTTATTTCATTGATTAATCCAGATTTATGAAGATCTTTTAATATCCTTAAAGTGAATTCTTCATCTCGTATAATTTCTTCTGCAATCTCTGAGGTGAAGAGAGGATTAATTGGATGCTCATATAATAAAGCCAGAATCTCTTCTTTTAGTTTATTAATCTTTTTTTCACCTATTTTGGGCATGTATAGAGTTTATTTGTTGTCTATTTAAATTATTCGGTTAACAGATTAACTATATATTGAGAACCTATTTGGTTCACACATGATGATTATGATTGATTGATTGTTTGATTGTTTAGTCTCATTAAGCATTTTTAAGTCTTGTTCAGAAGCTATACATTTCCTGAAAGGATGAGAATGCAAAATTATTAATGTATCGTCGGTGCATGACTTAAACCTTACATGATCAAATGATTGCTCAATTGTCTCAGGAGAGTACAAGCTATATATAAAATAATCAATCTTTTTTTCACCTATTAGGCAAACTGCAATTTCAGTAGATTGATTGGAATAATATAATTCTTGAAGCTCTCGGTAAGTATCATTTTTGAAGATAATAGAAAAATTGTCTAATATTATCTTGTTATCTTGACTTATACGAGATTCAAATAAACTTTCTAAAATAGGGAAGAGTGGATAACTTATTAAAAAATAACTTAAGATCAATATAATCAAAAAAATACCAATAAAAAAAATAAAAAACCTATTCCATTTAGAAGGTTTTTCATCTTCTAAAGGAACCTCATTTATATAATTCATTTACGTTTTTTCTTCTTTTGGAAGAAACCTAAATAGATTATTTCTAGTATGGCTAAGGTGTTGACTATAAGTAATACAACAAACCATGCCTTTTGTTTTTGTTTGGCTGATTTCCATAACGCAACGCCTTTCCAAGGTAAAGTCCACAAAGTAACTAATGTTATGAACCAAGGGTTGTATATAAGTTCAAATATTGCCATTTTGACCTCCTTTAATAGTTTCTTTGATCATAAGAGATAATATAACTTTTAAAGGCATCTGTTTTATTATTAAGATAGAGGGTCTATCTGGATAAAATTGAACTTCTTTGATTATCTCATTTAATTTTAATGTGTCTTTCTTAATTATTGTGTCTAATATATCTTTTGTAATTACTAGTTTTGTAATACCTATGTCTTGACCAGCATAGTAGGAATTAGTGATATTAAGTTTTTGTGCTTGTTTAAAAAATTCTTCTTCATTTTCTATTTCTAATAAATAAACTAAGTCCTCACTAGGAATTGTAGCTTCTGGTGTAGATACTGTTAAGTTTAGTTCTTCTAAACTTTGAGTTTTTAAAATTATTAATAAATATTTATCAGTTAGCAAGGAGTTATAATCATTGGTAGAATAAAAATAAGAGTAGTTGTTGATTATAGAGTTGTTTAGATATTGTATCTCTTCAAATTCGCCCGTTATGATTCCTCCGGCTAGTACCCGTTGATCATTGGCCAATAAGAATAGTTTATCTTGTTTTACTAGTTTATTTGCATCTTTATAGATTAAATAGGCCGTTAAACCTGTTATTAATAGGAATAAGACTAATGTGAATAAAATTGCTTTCCATAAAATTTTTGTGACTTTTAATAATATTATAAAGATTATAACAAAAAAAATTAGGTAAAGTATGGGAAGTATCATATAATTTTAATAAATCTTAAGATTATATAATTTTCTATAGGTTGTTACAACTTTTTAATAAAATTGAGTTGATAATTTAATAGTGGTATCGGCTTCCAAAATATATTTACTAAAAAGTATTATCTAAACGGAGAAGATATATAAACAAAAAATCCAAATTTAGTTTTTATGAATAAAGAGATGAAAGTTCTGAAAATTATGAAAGAAGATAAATGTTGTTGGGAAGATGCTGCTAAAAAAGAAAAAGAAATTAAAAATTTAGATGAATATATCTGACCTATTTATTCCTTATCAAAGGCAACCTTACATGTGGAGGCAAACCTACTTCTTGTGATAAGCTCAAAGATTTGATATTACACTTTGCTAATATCGTATTTAATATCTGAGGAGCAAGCTCTTTAGGCAAAGATTTTTTCTTTTCCCAATCAGTCAATATATCTTTTACTTGTTTAGCATTATCCATAAAAAGCAAATGTCCAGCTATATTTATTAAGCCCACATTAGGTTCGTAGTTTACAGTATAATTAAAGTTAAATTTTAAAACATCTTCTGTATTAGTTATGTTTAACTTTTCTTTTTCTACACTCGTAATATTCAAGTTATTTTTTATGTCTAATTTACCTGTTATTTTATTTTGTCTTTCAACTATTATTTTTTCAAAATTAAATCCTACTATTGGCATTTGTCCATCACCACCAGGAAATGAGATTTCAAGTAGGTATATAAAAGTTTCTACATCTTTTCTATTACGTTGATTCCTAATAAATTTAAAGAATTCTTCAAAACTATTGAGAAAGACTCAACTAAAGCAAGTCTAAAGCTCTCTTCTTCACTTCCAATGACTTTATTAGAATGATAAAACTCATTGAATTTCTGTGATAAGTTATGCGCATAGTTAGCGATTAAGCTAGGACTTAAATTAGTATAAGCATTTGAAACTATACTTGGAAACAAAGCAAGTTCACTGATTAATTCTTTTTCATTAGTTTGTATTGTTTTTATTTTAAATAATGTTCTTTTCTTTTTAGATTTATTCAGTATGCTCTTTGCCCTTGCATAGCTATACAATAAGTATGGACCAGTATTCCCTTCAAAATTTAATGCTTCTTCTTTGTTAAAAACTATTGTATTATTGGTGTTTTGTTTTAACATAGAATACTTTATTGCAGCAATTGATATGTGTAATGCTCTTTTATTTAATTCTGATTTACTTAGTTTTTCTCTTTTGTTTATTTCAGATTTTGCATAATCGATCAATTCTGCTATAAACTCTGAGTAAAGTATGTTATCTCCGGTTCTTGAAGACATTTTTCCAGTCGGAAGTCTAACTTCAGAAACAGGAACGTAAAAACAATTTTTTGCATATTTAAATTTCATTAACTCTAATGTTTTAAATAACTGAGATATATGTAGTCTTTGGGCTGCACCTACAACGTAAATACTTTTGTTTATTTTATATTTATTAAATTTTTTTTCAGCTAATGCTAAATCTTTTGAAGAGTATAAAACAGTTCCATCTTTTCTTAATAACACCCATACCCCTAAATTATGAGTTTCTAAGTTGATTATTGCAGCACCATCACTAAATTCTGCAATTTTATTTTTTATCAATTCTTTTGCTATTTCTCTTCCTCTTTTTTCTTGTTCTGCTTCAAAAAAGTAATAATCAAAATGTGTGTTTAGTTCTTTGTATATTTTTTCAAAAGAGTTTAAAGATAATTTTCTTGTCTTTTTCCATAAATCTAATAAAGTTTTATCTTTTCTTTCTTCGAGCGATTTATTTATTTTATCCACTTGATTTTGTAAATCGGGGTCATTTGCTAATCTTTTTACTGCATCTACATATATAGAAGCTATCCATTTTTCTTCAGGTTTTATTTTTTCTTTTGAATGATATTTTTTATAACACCAAATCCATTTAGCAACATGCATACCTGTATCACCCTGGTAATTTGATCTATAAACATTATTTCCAGAGAATTCTAATATTCTAGACAAACTTTCACCTAATGCGGTGCCTCTTATATGGCCTACGTGAAATGCTTTGTGAGTGTTAGCTTGTGAGAATTCTATCATTACTAGATTTTTATTATTTGATTTACCATAATTCTCTTTTTCTTTTATTATTTTTTTTAAAGTATTATTTGTAAATAAATTGGGATCTAAAAAAAAGTTTAAGTATGGTCCATTAGCAAATATTTTAGAAATAAAGGGTGGTTTCTTGATCGTAATGGATAATTCTTGTGCAATTAAAATAGGAGACCTCTTTTTTGCTTTTGATAATTCAAAACATGGAAAAGCATAATCGCCTAATTCAGAAGAAGGTGGAATTTCTAAATTAACTTCTTCAAGCCCAGTTTCCTTCTTTAGAATACTAATTAACTGTTTCTCAAAATCCATAATTAAAAAAAGTAGAAATACTTCTTTTAAACTTTGTGTTTATTATAGTATTTCTTCCTCAGCTATAACTACAAAATCACCTATAGCCATTATAGCGCCATGCGGAATCAGGATGTTGCCTATTTCATCTCTTTCTAAGTCTAAGCTTTCAGTAAAACTTGTTGGGTTTCTTAAAACTAGATGTAATAATTCACCTGTCTTTTCTTCGAAGATTAAATTACCAACTTCACCGAATCTTTTACCTGTTTTACTAACAACCATCTTTCCGAATAGATGTCTTGCGTATCTTTTATCAGTATCTGCCATTTCATCAACCTCCGTTTTGGAATGATATAGATATTTATAAAACTTTCTTACCTGAATTTACTAGTAAGATAGTCTTGTAAATCATTAAATTTCTCTTTTATGAATTCTCCGAATTCACTTTCACTTGCCGATTCTACTATTAATGCGCCAGTTTGAATAATCTGGTTATCTGATTTTATATCATTATTTACACTCAAAGTAGAGATTATAATAAAGAATATAGTAAAAATTAGTAATAATACTAATATTGTTTTTGAAAATGATTTGAAAAGAGTATGTTTTAATATTTCAAAAAGTACTAAAGAAATGATTATAATTAATACTAATAGTAATATGTCCATTGTAACAATTGTTGTAAAAAGTATATAAATTTATTGATACCCCCTCCGACCTTAGTTTCTATTCGAATAAATATTTATTAAATCCTTCTTATGGAACCAGTTAGTTTTAGTTAGTTATTATTAATTTATATTATATATTTATTTGAATAATTATTTATTATTTAGGTTTTATGTGTTTTAAGGCTTAAAACTAACGTTTTTTGAAGAATTTGGAATTTTATTTTTAATTTTTATTTATAAGATTTTCTATTATATATTATATATTATTATTTATATTATATTTAGATATATATGATATAATATCTTTCCACAAGAAATTTTTATTAACCTTTAAGAATTTCTTATTTTTATTAATTCCACTGGAAGCATAGGTCATGGTCTGTATTTTTTAGAATAATAATATTTATATAACAACTTTTAGATTTAAGTTTTAATAAGATGGTGAAAACAGATATAAATTCATTTTTTCAAGAGTATATAACTAAAGAATCTATTTTTGAGAATAAAAAAGTATTGCAAGTAGGTTATACACCTGAGAATATACCTCATAGAGATGAACAGATAAAGGAAGTTGCTGGTATGTTAGCTCCTGTTTTGAAGGGAGAAAAACCATCTAACATATTTATTTATGGTAAAACTGGTACAGGTAAAACTTTGTCAGTATTACATGTTATTAATAATTTAACTAAAATTGCAACTGAAAAAAATTTACCTATTAATGTAGCATATATTAATTGTAAACTAAAAAGGGTAGCAGATACAGAATATAGACTAATTGCAACTCTGGCAAGAGAATTTGGAAAAGAAGAAATACCTACAACAGGTTTGCCTACTGATGAAATATATAGAATATTTATTAAACATATAGATAAAACTTCAAGTTCTATAATCTTAGTTTTAGATGAAATAGACCAATTAGTAAAAAAAGCTGGAGATGAAATATTATATAATCTAACAAGAATAAATACCGAACTAAAGAATACACAAATTACGTTTATAGGTATATCTAATGATTTAAAGTTTGCAAATGATTTAGATCCTAGAGTAAGATCTTCATTAGCAGAAGAAAATATGAGTTTTTCTTCTTATAATGCATTACAATTACAGGATATTTTACATGAAAGGGCAAATGAAGCATTCAAAAAAAATGTAGTTGGTGATGGAGTTATAGAAAAGTGTGCAGCACTTGCTGCTAGAGAACATGGTGATGCTAGAAGAGCTTTAGACTTATTAAGAGTTGCAGGAGAGCTTGCTGAAAGAAAAGGACATAATAAATTGTCTATTAGTCATTTAGATGAAGCAGAATCTAAGATAGAAAATGATATGGTTGTTGAAACAATAAGCACCTTGCCTAAACAATCACAAATAACTTTATTGGCTATATTTAATTTATATGAAAAAAAAGGCAATGAGAAATTTTTTACTGGTGATGTTTATGAAATCTATCTAAATCTATGTAATGACTGTGGTTTAAAACCATTAACTCAAAGAAGACTTTCCGATTTAATAGCTGAATTAGATATGTTGGGTATTATCAATGCTAAAGTTA